>NZ_JBFHGL010000003.1 GCF_041583195.1 Sulfurimonas sp. | reverse complement strand
CTAAGAGGATATCAAGGAGATGATACATATATCTTTAATCGTGGAGATGGACAAGATACAATATATGATTATGGGAGATATCAAAACAACTATAGTTATTATAATGCAGGTAATGACACACTTAAGTTCGGTGATGGGATTACACACGATGATGTTATCTTCTATATGGATGGAAATAATTTAGTAATTGAGTATGGTGATACTGATATTGTAACTGTAAATTCACAAGCAAATGATAATAACGCAATAGAAAAGATAGAGTTAAATGACGGTTCGTACCTGACAAATATTGATATTCAAAGAGTAACTACGGAATTGTTAATTTATGCAGATGAAAATAATATTGATATTTCTAATCCTGATAATATTAAAAATAACAGTGAAATTATGAGTATTTTTACATCTTCATGGAAAGATGCCGGTACTGATGGAGAGTATACAGCACCATTAGTATTAGACTTAAATCATAATGATACGACATCAGTTTCATTGGAAAACTCAAATGCATATTTTGATTATGATTTTGATGGTGACAGAGAACATACTGCTTGGGCAGAAGTTGATGATGCTATATTAGCTATGGATCTAAATAATGATGGAACTATTACAAACGGTGGAGAATTATTTGGTGATTTTACAAAATTAGCAGATGGCTCATTATCTTCTGACGGTTATGCTGCACTTGCACAGTATGATTCTAACGGTGACAATGTTATAGATAAAAATGATGATAAATTTAGTGATTTACTTCTTTGGAGAGATACAAATGGCGATGGAAAAAGCACTAAAAATGAATTATTAAATATCTCTTTAAGTACAGTAACGGCTATTCATTTAAGTCGTGAAGACGGTATTACCTTTGAAGAGTTTAGTGAAAACGGAAATATAATAACTAATGAAACTGTATTTGACACTAGTGCATCTACAACAGGGATTGTTAGGGATGTATGGTTTAAATATGACAGTAACGATAGTGTATCGGGTAATGATGACATATATAGATTTAATTTAGGTGATGGTAATTATCTTATAGATGATAATAACTTAAACGGTATAAGTACAGATAAATTGATCTTAGGTAATGGAATTGTTTCAGAACAAGTACTAATGAAATGGGATAGAGGTACGGATGATCTTATAATAGGTGTTCGTGAACATTCAGAAGATGATACACCATTAAATACGTTAACTGATCAAATTCGTATAAAAGATTGGTTTAAAGACAGTGGACTTGTAGAGAGTGTAGAGTTGGCTGATGGAACTACATTTGATAGAGATGCTATATATGACAAATTAGTTTCTGCTCGTGAAAATAGTGAACTTACTTTAAGAGTATTGGATGAAGATGGAGAATTAACAGGTGCTGATTACAACGACGTACTTTATGGTTCTACAGGAGATGAACTATTATCCGGTAAAAATGGTGATGATTATCTTAAAGGTTTAGAAGGTGATGACTTACTAAATGGTGGTAAGGGTGATGATACTATAAATGGTGGTACAGGAGATGATACTCTTATCGGTGAGAGTGGAGATGATTTCTATATCTATAAAAAAGGTGATGGAAGAGATACTATAATAGATTCTGCAGGTAATGACACAATTATATTTGGTAGTGAAATATCCAGAAAAGACGTACTATTTAAAGTAAACGGTGATGATATGATCTTATCGTTTGAATATGATTCTGACTTAGCCGATGAACAAAGAGACTCCATAACAATAAAAAATTATAATCAGAGTGGATTTGAAATAGAGAATCTTGAGTTTTCAAATGGTGAAAGTTATAGTATTCCAGAACTTATAGAGAAAAATACTAATCATGCACCTACAACTATGTTTGAAGAGTCGTCATATACTTTAACTGATGTAAGTTCTCAAACAGGAATAATCTTAGCCAGTGATATTGATGGAGATAGTTTAAAATATACAATATCCACGTCACCGGAGCATGGTGAAATAGTTATAAATGACTTTGGTATTTGGACTTATACATCTAATGATAAATATCGTGGAGAAGATAGTGCTGTAGTTACTGTAGATGATGGAAATGGTCTCTCAACTACAAAAACACTGAATTTTGAGATGATAATCACAAATATTGACCCAATAGTTATAGAAGCTGAATCAAATGTAATTCTTCAAGACATTAGAGAACAAAGCGGAGAAGTTGGGGCAAGTGATGAAGATGGAGATACTCTTTCATACACAGTTTCAACACAAGCGGAACATGGAACTCTAAGTGTTGATGAAAACGGTATATGGACGTACAACGTTGATGGTACATATATTGGAACTGATTTAGCTGTTATTACAGTTGATGATGGTAATGGTGGAGTCGTAACTAAAACTTTAAACTTTGATGCTAAAGTTTCAAACCCTACAATAGATACGGTATCTTATGATCTGCAAGAAGATAATATATCAACAAATAATCTAAATGTTATTAATCCGGTTGGTGGAGCTCTAACATACGAAATAATTACACCAAGCTCAAATGGTGAATTTAGTGTAGATGAAAATGGTGCATATACATATAATCCAAATCAAGATTACAACGGTAGTGACGAAGTAGTAATTAAAGTGACCAATGAGTATGGATTAAGTACTACGGGCACACTTGCATTTGATATAGAGGCAGTTAATGATGTACCTACAGTAGTAAGTATAGAAACAACAACTCTAAAAGAAGATGACTCAATTATTAGTGGTCAAATCGATGCTAGTGATGTAGATGAGGGAGCAGTATTAAGTTATAGCGCAGCAACAGTAGCAGGTTTTATACTTAATGATGATGGAAGCTACAGCTTTGATGCTAGTGATGATGCTTACCAACACTTAGAAAACGGTGTCACTCAGATAGTGACTATACCTGTTACAGTTTCAGATGAACATAACGCTTCAGTGACAACTGATATAGTATTTGAAATTACAGGTACAAATGATAAACCAATTATAGAAGATATTACAGAAGTAACTATTAACGAAGATGATTCTATAGTTACGGGTAGTATTACATCAATAGATGTAGATGATAATTCTACAGCTACTTATACATATACAATAGAACAAGCAGTAGCAGGGTTCACGCTAAACGAGGATGGAACGTACAGCTTTAATCCGGCAGATGATGCATATCAGTCTTTAGCAAAAGGTGAAGTTCAAGAGATAATTATTCCTGTAACAGTTACAGATGATAAAGGTGCAACTGATACGAAAAACTTAATAGTAAGTGTAATTGGTACTAATGATACACCTACAGTACAAATAGATAATGAATCTTTCTTGTTGCAAAATATCCGTAGTATAGAAGGTAAAGTAGTAGCGGATGATATAGACGGAGATACACTAAGCTACTCTGTATTAACACAAGCTGCAAACGGAATTGTAAGCGTAGATGAAAACGGTAACTGGAGCTATAAAGCAGATGGTTCATTTAACGGTAATGACAGTGCTATTATATTAGTAGATGACGGTAATGGAGGAACTGTTACTTCAACTTTAAACTTCACTGTAGATGGCTATATCTATGAGGGTGAAGATTTAATCATAGATGAAGCGAGCGGAAATGATACTTTATCTATGGATAACATAAATAAAGATGAACTAATCTTTAAACGTGATATGGATGATTTACAAATTTCTGTAGCTGATGGCGGTGTAATTACACTAAAGAATTATTTTATTGATGTAAATGCAGGTGTTGAAACTCTACATACTGCCCAAGGTGATATAAATTTATCAAGAGATGTAATAAACGATGTTACAGGTAGATGGTGGTGTAGCAGCTTTATAGTTTCAGATGAACAAGATAATCTTGTTAGTGGAAGCAGTACAAATGATTATATAAAAGGAAATGAAGGAAACGACATTATCTTTGGTAATGATAGGTCTGATTTCATACAAGGTAGAGATGGAGATGATCTGCTTGTAGGTGGAACTAATAGTGATTATATATACGGAGATAACGGTAATGATAATCTATATGGTGACTCTGGTTATGATTATCTATCAGGTGGAAGTGGTAATGATAGTCTAAGTGGTGGAGAAGGTCGTGATACACTTGCCGGAGGTAGTGAAAGTGACTGGCTATCAGGTGGAACTGAAAACGATACACTTTATGGTGGAAGTGGAGATGATACCTACCATTTCAATATAGGCGATGCAAACGATACAATATATGATGCTGACGAATCATCATTTTTCTGGTGGAATGAGAAAGATGGCGGTAATGACACAATCTCATTTGGCAATGGAATAAATAAAGATGATTTGAAACTTACACGGGAACATGAAGACTTAATCATAAAATATAGTGATAATGATTCTATAAAAGTTGAAAGTTGGTTTGATGGTGATAACCATAAAATAGAGGGTATTGAGTTTGCAGATAGTTCAACTCTTTCATTAGAAGAGATGAAAGATATGATAACTCTTGATGGAACTAATGGAAGAGATAGGCTTGTAGGGTTAGATAGTTTAGATGATAAAATATATGCGTTTGCAGGAAACGATACGTTATATGGTAATGACGGCGATGATTTCCTAAGCGGTGGAGAAGGTAATGATAAACTATACGGTGGAATAGGTAGTGATACATATAGTTTTAACAAAGGTGACGGTAGTGATACTATAAGTGATTACTCTAAAAGAGGTAGTGATGATACAGATACCATAGTGTTTGGTAAAGATGTTAGCAAAGATGATATTAGCTTTATTATGGATCGTGGAGATCTGTTGATTCAGTACGGTGAAAATGATTTTATAAAAGTTAATGATCAAGACAGAAGTTACAAACAGATCGAACAGATAGAGTTGTCTGACGGAAACTATATGTCAAACGATGATATAGAACTGGTAATTCAACAAATAAATGCATATGGGGATGAAAACGGTATGCATAATATAGATAATCAAGACATCAGAAAAAACACTGAATTGATGCAGATTGTAAACGGTGCCTGGAATGTTTAGCGTATTGTTTTTTATAACTTATAAAGTTAGTCAACAATGATACGTATCTATGTAATAGTTTTTTTTATTATCACAGCTATTGAAGGACAAACTACTTCATTAGAATCGATAATAGAACAGGCTATTGAACATAGTTATAAATTGAAAATTATAAAAACTAAAAAAACAGTTTACGAAGCAAAAGAAGAAGAGGTTAGTTCATCATATTACCCAACGCTGTCTATGGGGTTTAATTTTCAGTATACAAAAGGATATGAAGACGGTGCCGATGATATATCAAACATTGGAGATACAATTCTTAGCAGTCAAACACAATATGAAAGTTCTGTTTCTCTGAAAGCAAATTATCTTTTATATGACTTTGGAGCTAGAGGAAGCCAATTAGACATGGCAGAGTTGGATAAAAAGTCTGTAAACGTTGAGTATTATAAAGAGGTGCAAAAATTGAAATTGGAACTTCTTGATTTATACTCTAAGATATTAAATATTCAAAGAGACATTGAACTAAATTTAGAGATCAAAAAAAATTATGAAAAGATATATCTTGCAAAAAAGCGTCTTAACAATGCAGGAAAAATTGATAAAGTTTCATTAGCTTCAGAAGCTATTCGTATTGTTGAACTCTCTACTAAAATTGAGGAAAATAGGTCTATATTAGAAGATTGTATATACCAAGTTAACTTATATACAGGGAGTAACTACAAAAAAAATACAGAGTTTACTTTTTTTTCATTACCGACACAACAAGTTATTGGTTATGAAGAAAGTATAGGTTATAAAGAAATAAGCTTTCAAAAACAAAAAAAAGCTAAGGAATTAGAACAAGTTAATAGTGAATTTTATCCTAGTGTTAGTTTATTTGGAAAACACAATTGGTATGGAGCAGCTGAATGTTCTGCAAATTGTGCACTAGAAGATTTGAAAAAACGAAATTACGTAGTTGGTATCTCAGTTAACTGGGTGCTGTTTAACGGTTTTCAAACAGTCTCTAAACAAGCAAGAGTTAAAGCTGAACTTGAAGAGCTTAGGTTGCAAGAACTGGAGGAAAAGAGGGAATTTGAAAAGGTTCAATATTTAAATATACAAAAAATATTGTCTTTGCAAAATGATATACAAAACTATCAAGATAACTTAAATATTCAAGAAGAAAAGCTAAAGATGAATCAGCGGCTCAGAGATATAAAAAAGATTGATAAAATCAGTGAATTTGAAGATAGAGTTGAAAAGCTTCAAAAAATTTTACAATTAAAACAGAGCTTAATATCAAAGTGGAGTAAACAAAAAGAACTGGAAATACTAAATGAAAATATATACAAAGACTTATAAAATGATGTGGATACAAATATGCAGTCAGCATTAGTAGCACTAGAAATAGCAGGAAAGCTAAATAGGATCCAGATAGATAGCCGCAGTATTGTAAAAGAATATGCACTTAGTGAAGATGAACCATCTATAGAGGAGTTGGCAAGGATAGCCAAACACCAAGGTTTTAGAAGTTCAATAAAAAAAATATCTATTGAAAAGCTTGTAAAAAATTATCCTCTACCTATAATTGTATTAAAGCATGACGGTACATATATGAGTATCATACAAGTAAATAGTGAGAAAAAAGAACTATTAGTATTTGATATTTCATCTAAAGAACCATACGTTATGAGTTATGAGATGTATGAAGAGGTGTCTTCTGGTAAAAGTATTGTATTAAAACATAAAATGCTTTCTAATCAAGTTAAGTTTGGATTTGGATGGTTTTATGCGCAGATGCTTAACTATAAAAAAATTATTGGTGAAGTTTTATTAGCATCATTCATTTTACAACTTTTTGGACTTGTAACACCGCTTTTTACTCAAGTAATATTAGATAAAGTGCTTGTTCATCGTTCTATGACTACACTTGATGTTTTAGCTATAGCTTTTGTAGCAGTTGCAATCTTTGATTTTTTAATTAATTTAATAAGAAACTATATCTTTGTTCATACGACTTCCAAGATAGATTCTAAGCTTGGCGCAAAACTTTTTCATCACCTTTTAGCTCTACCAATAGCATATTTTGAAAAAAGAAAAGTGGGAAACATTATTGCCAGGGTTAGAGAATTAGATACGATCAGGGAATTTATAGCTAACAAATCTATTAGTGTAATTTTAGATGTACTTTTTTCAGGTGTATTTGTAGCAGTGATGTTACTATACAGTGTAAAGCTTACCATGTTGGTTTTAGCATTTGTAAGTGTAATTGGTTTAATATACTTTTTTATAACCCCACAGCTACGTAAACGTCTTGAAGAGAAGTTTCAAATGGGTGCGCAGTCAAATGCGTATTTGGTTGAATCTGTAACCGGTGTTCAAACAGTTAAGTCTTTAGCCCTAGAAGGCTCAATGCAGAAAAAGTGGGAAGATTATTTAGCCAAGTACGTTAACTCAGGATTTCATTTGAGTAATCTCTCTAACGTACTAGGCGGACTATCTGGTATGCTTCAAAAACTCATGACAATCTCAATGTTATACGTTGGTGTATCACTTGTTTTAGAAGGAAAACTTAGTGTTGGACAGCTTATAGCTTTTCAGATGTTTGCAAACCAGTTTAGCGGACCTGTACTTCGCTTGGTAAATCTATGGAATGAATTTCAACAAACATTACTTTCAGTAGATAGAATAGGGGATATTTTAAATACGCCAACTGAGCAAAAAAATGATAAAGCCATAACTCTTCCTAAAATAGAAGGAAGTGTAAAGTTTGACAATATAACTTTTTCATATACACCCGATATGCCAAATGTACTTAATGGTATCAGTTCTGAATTTAAAGCAGGACAGAGTGTTGGTTTAGTTGGTAGAAGCGGAAGTGGAAAAAGTACGATCACAAAACTAATTCAGAGGCTTTATGTACCAAATAGCGGGACTATATATATTGACAGTGTAGATATTAGACACATGAATCCAAAATGGTTGAGAAATAACATAGGGGTAGTACTACAGGAAAATTATCTGTTTAGTGGAACAATTAAGGACAACATAGCTTTATCTCGTCCTGATGCTCCAATGGAACATATAATACACGTATCTAAGATGGCAGGAGCGCATGAATTTATTTCTGAACTTCCTGAAGGATATGATACTCAAGTTGGTGAGCGTGGAGCTGCACTCTCTGGTGGACAGAGACAACGGGTGGCTATTGCAAGAGCATTAATTATAAACCCTAGAGTTTTAATATTTGACGAAGCTACATCTGCACTTGATTATGAATCTGAAAAAATTATTCAAAATAATATGAATACTATAAAAGATGGTAGGACAATGTTTGTTGTAGCCCACAGGCTGACTACTGTAAAAGATTGTGATGTTATTTTAGTGATGGACAAGGGTACCATTGTTGAAAAAGGTTCCCATGGCGAATTGATGAAGCTTAAGGGATACTATCATAAGCTTTATACACAACAGGATTAAAAATGGGATTATTTCAAACTAAAGATAGACATGAATTTAAACCGTTGCTTATAGAGATCGAAGACAGGCCTTTAAATCCATTAGGACGTACTCTATTGTGGATAATAATAACTTTTATGGTACTAGGCAGTCTGTGGTTGTTTCTTGCTAAGATAGATATTGTTGTAAGTGCCAGGGGTAAAATAATTCCTCTTGGTGAAGTAAAAGTTATTCAACCGATTGAGACTGGAGTGATCAGTAAATTACACGTTAAAGAGGGAGATTATGTTTCTAAAGGACAAGTATTGGTAGAAATTGATCCGTCTGTTACAGAAACAGATCTGTATTCAAAGCAAAAAAATCTTGAACTGTTAGAAATAGAAATAAGTCGTTTAATATGTTTGATTGAAAATAAAAAATTTATAGTACAAGATAAATTTACAGATTCAGATGTGTTAGAGACACAAAAGTTGATATACACCACGACTAAACAATCTTATGAACAACAACTTGAACTTATAAAAAAACAAATCTCTCAGGTTCAAGAACAAATGAAGTCAGCTAACGTAGATAAAGACAGGTTGGTACAACATAGAAATAATGTAAGGGAAAATGAACTTAGACTATTGGAAGTTATTGATATAATCGCCCGTAGCGAGTACGATACAGCACATAAAGAGGTGGTAGAGTATGAAGAACAAGTACGAATGAAGGAACATGAAATAGTTCAACTGCAAGAAAAACTTAATGAATTTAGTGAACAAGAACTGCTTGTAAAACAAGAATATAAGAATAAGCTGTTAGAAGAACTTACTCAAAAAAGAAAAGAAGCAACACTTTTAAAAGTAGACATAAAGTCTATTAAATTTAAAAATGAGAAGCAAAAGTTAACCTCACCTGTTGATGGATACGTTGGAAAGTTAATGGTTCACACTGTCGGTGGAATAGTAACGCCTGCTGAAAAAATAATATCTATTATCCCTAAGAATGTACCGTATGTAATTAAAGCAACTGTTTTAAACCAAGATATAGGCTTTATAAAAGAAGGTATGGAGTCAGCTGTTAAAGTTGATACTTTTAGTTTTCAAAAGTATGGACTGATCTCGGCTACTGTTACACATATTGCCGATGATGCTATAGAAGATGAGAAGTTAGGAGCTGTTTATGAAATATATTTGGAGCCAAAAAAAGACTTTTTAATAGTAGATGGGGAAAAAGTGTTTTTAAACTCAGGAATGAGCGTAACGTCAGAACTTAAAGTTGGAAAAAGACGTGTAATAGAATTTTTTATATACCCACTTATAAAGTACTTGGATGAGGGAATGAGTGTGAGATAAGATATAAATAATTCTTTTATATGAGTAAAAATAGAATATAACTATTTTTTATTTTGTTAGAAATATATTTTTTATTGTTAATAGATATTTTTATGATAGAATCACTTAATGATAAATTTACATACATCTACTTTTAAACCAGCTAATCACAATTTAATAGCTACAAGCAATGTATTACATTAACTTCAAAACTTCTGGAAAATAGTATGTGTAATATCCGATATGGAAGCATAAAAGGAAAAACTCTATTACAGGTGAAGGTTTTAGCCTAAAGATAATGGAATAAGTATGTTGAATTTGATATAAAAGGAGTAAGAGATGGTTTTAGGTGAATATAAAGTTAGAGGTAGTCATTTAGTAGACTTTAATAACAAGTTTTTTAATTATGGAGAAGATTTAAAAAACTTTGTATTTGATTTTAAAAGTAAAAATGTAGGAAGTACTGAAATTACTTACATAATTGAGTTTTATGATGGCAAAAGTTCTTTTAAAGATGCAATTACAAAATCTGTATCTTTAAAAAAACAGAATTGGTTTGAAGACTTTTTCGAAAAAATATAAAAGCTAATAAGGTTATTAAATGGGATTAAAACTAGATAGTGTATATTTAGAAAATTTTAAATGTTATGAAGATTCTGGCAAAATTCCTTTTCACAATTTAACAGTTTTTATTGGTGAGAATGATGCAGGTAAATCTACAATATATGATGCATTAGATTTAGTATTAAATAATAATTATCCTAAAAATGAAGATTTTAGAGAAAGTTCTAATACTATTATAATTAAAATGATATTCTCTATGAATACAGAAATTGAAGAACTATCTCAATATATTATTGATAACAAATTAACTATTATAAAAAAATATCAACGTGATGCTGCAACAGTACTTCAAATATTAGGAAAAAAATTTCAGGATGAAGAATTAAATTCTTATGGAAATATGAACGCATCTAGTTTAATAGCTTTGTTAGAACGACTTGACATCCCACCTGAGCGCAATCAAAGTTTGAGAAAAGAATCAATAGAGAATTATATTAATACATCAAATCTACCTACAACTGATGATTTTATAGAAATTAATTGGAACCAAGTTAGTGCGTATTTTCCAATATTTCAAAGATACTCTTCAAGTGATTATGGAAATCCCACCTCTTCAATAAGAAAAACTTTGGACTTAGTATATAGAGAGGCATTTTATGAACAAGAAGAAGATGGTACATATAAACTGAAAGAAGACTTTAGTACTTTACATAGTGATGTTAAAGAGTCTTTAAATCAAAAATTAGAAACACAACTTTTAACACATATTCAGAAATATAAGCCTGAAATTCAAAGTGTGAGTGGTGATTATGATATTGATTTTGCAAGAGGATTGAACTTTTCAGGATTAATAATTAAAAATGATGAAAATGAAAGTAGAAATATTGAACAGTTAGGAGAAGGTTCTAAAAAAAAGATATTTTTATCTATATTAGAATGGGATTCTGAAGTAAGCTTAGCATCAACACAGAATAGAAATATTATAAGGGGTTATGATGAGCCAGATGCATATTTGCACTATAATGCTCAAAGAGAAATGTTCTATATGATTCAAAGGTTAGCGGAGGATGATGAATCAAATGTACAATCAATTATTTGTACACATGCATTAACAATGATCGATAGAGCACCAGCAAGAACAATTAATCATATAGTGAAAGAGAATGATAAATCAACAGTGAATTTTTTAGATACAGATGATGATGAAGATATTTTAGATTTTTTAAATGATGTATCTCAAATAAGTGGATTAAAGAATACTAATATTTTTTATGAAAAGTGTTTTCTATTAGTTGAAGGTGAAGGTGAAGAAAATGCTTTACCTGTTATGTACAAGACGTGTTATGATAGAAGCTTAGTTGAAAGTGGTGTTGTTTTAATTAATTTACAAACAAATGGACAGTGGTCAAATGCGCTTAAATTTTTAAAATAAAATAAAAAGGGTTCAACAGTATTATTCTTAGATTCAGATACACAATATCAAGACTCTAATAGCAGAGTTACTAAGGAAAAATTAGAAGATATTGGATTTGATGAAAGTTTTTTAAATGAAAACTGCTTTTTTATCGGTATTAAAGAATTTGAAGATGTCTTTTGTGATTTGACATACAAAAACTTATGTAATGAAAAATTTATCAAGGATGATAACACAGAGTGGCTAGAAAGTGATTTTGGTCAGTTACGAAGTGCAGATAAGTTTTCAGATGATTTGAAACAAATGCTAAGTAGAGAGTGTAAACGTAGAATTGGTAAACCTGAAATATCTTTAGAGTTAGCAAAGAAGTTATCAAAAGATAAAATAGAAAATATACAACCAATTCAAAGTTTGTTTGAAAAAATTAATGAAATAATTAACTAAAAGGAAAAAATATGACAAAATATTTAGATATAGATAATGACTCGGGTATTGAGGCTTATGAAATAAGTTCAGATAGAATAAGTGTTAAATTTAAAGGCGGTTCTGTGTATGTATATTCATATCAAAGTGCAGGTAAAGACAATATAGAACATATGAAAAAACTTGCTAAGACTGGAGATGGTTTAAATAGTTTCATTAACTTAAATGTTAAATATAAATATGTTAGATGATATATTAATATGAACCTCTCTAAATCCCTCTACACTCGTGGAATCCAATGTCCAAAAGCACTTTGGCTTAAAAAGTACAAGTCAGAAGTGCTAACTCCACCAGATGAAGCAGCTAAGGCTGTATTTGAAACAGGTAATGTTGTCGGAGACTTAGCTTGTGAGCTATTTCCAGATGGTAAAGAAGTACCTTTTACAAGAGATTATGATGAGATGATCGCTACTACTAGACAGTGGTTAAAAGTAGGACTCTCAAACATTTACGAAGCTACATTTAACTTTGACGGCATACTTATTATGGTAGATATTTTACATATTAATCAAGATGGTGTAAATATCTACGAAGTTAAAAGCTCTACGGAGGTAAAAGATATTTATCTACACGATGTGTCTATTCAGTACTATGTACTTAAGAACTTAGGCTTTAATATAAAAAGTGCAAATGTAGTACACATAAACAATGAGTATGTCAGAGGTGATGAGTTAGATATAAACGAACTATTTAAGGTAGTAGACGTAACAAGTGAAGTGGTAGAGTTACAAGCAAACATTCCAAACATTTTAGAAGAGTTTGAATCTTACTTGAATGACACAGATAATGAACCAAACATAGACATAGGAAAACATTGTAACAAACCTTATGAATGTGATGCGAAAGAGTATTGTTGGACTATACAAAGACGTATTCCTGAGTATTCGATCTTTAACATTTTTAACCTAGGAAGTAAAAAACAAGTAGAACTTTACGAACAAGGGATCGTAGATATAGCTGATGTACCTTCAGACTTTGCTATGACTGCAAATCAAAAACAAGCTGTACAAAACTATAAGTCGAAAAAAACTTTTATAGACAAAGAAAATATCACCTCTTTTTTACAAAACTTTACTTATCCAATCTACCATTTAGACTTTGAGACATATCAGCAAGCTATACCTGAGTTTAAAGGTATAAAACCATTTGAACAAATACCTTTTCAGTACTCTATCCATATAGAACACGAAGATGGGACACTAGAACATAAAGAGTATTTATCTCAAGATAGTGTTGATAGTAGATATGAGTTAGCTACAAGACTTTGTGAAGATATACCAAATGATGTAACGGTACTGGCATATAACATGAGTTTTGAACAAGGTGTTATAAACAGACTGGCAAATAGCTTTTCTGATCTAAGTGAGCATCTTTTAGCTATAAATGAAAATATGCAAGATCTTATGGTTCCGTTTCAAAAGAAGTGGTATGTAACACCTGCTATGCGAGGAAGTTATTCTATAAAGTATGTATTGCCGGCACTTGTCCCAGAGTTTGCACAGGCGTATAAAGAACTAGACGGTGTACAAAATGGTTCTCAGGCTATGAATGCTTTTGCAAAGCTTAGTAAGTTAGATCATGAAGATAAACAAAAGATGAGAACTTCGTTGTTAGAGTATTGTAAGTTAGACACTTTGGCAATGGTAAAAATTTTGAGAAAGTTGAGGGAATGAGTTATGAAAAATGTAATAGTTAAATCACAAGAGGAATTAGATAATACTAAGAGTTTATTAGATAAGCAGTTTCCTACATATAGACAAGCATATAGTGATCGTACAGCTTGGTTGATGGCATGTCTATCTGAACTGGTTTACTTGAAGTTTAATGAACCTATTTTAAATGGCAAGAAAGCAAAACTTATTAAAAATGTGTCTAAACTTATTGATGAACAAAAGATGAGTTCTTTAAATAAACTAATTGATATGCTTGCATATGATAGCGAAGAGGAAAAAGCTAAATTAAAAGCAGACTTAGAGATTTTAAACATGAAAATTGAAAAGACTTTTGATGTTGACGGTACACAGGCTATGATAGTTTCAAGCGAAAAATTTTACGTATTGGCTTTTAGAGGAACTGAACCGACAAGTATCAAAGATATAAAGTCAGATATTAAAGCTACGACAAAAAAATGTGAAACTGGTGGAATGATACATTCAGGTTTTGATGAAGCATTTGATTTAGTTCAGTTAGATATACAAGAAACTTTAGATTCTTTAGAAACTGATAAACCACTTTTCATAGCGGGTCATAGTCTTGGTGGAGCGTTAGCGACTGTTGCAACTAAAAAACTGACATTCAAGTTTGGTATTGCAGGTTGTTATACATTTGGTTCACCAAGGGTAGGTGATGAAGGGTGGATTATGGGAATAAAAACACCTGTTTATAGACTTGTAAACTCTGCTGATCCTGTTACTATGGTCCCACCAAGCGGTGTAATTATAAAAACTATTACGTTTATATTAAAGTTCTTTCCTATTTTAAAACCTATTGAGAAATTTTTATCAAGATTTGCAGGGTATCATCATGCAGGTGATATGCGTTATTTAACTAATATACAAGATGGAGATTTCAATAGTGTTAAACTCTTGAATAATGTGACTATATTAAGAAGACTACGATCATTCATAAACAAACAAGTTCCATGGAGCAAAATACCAAGTGATCACTCTATAACAACATATAGAAAAAAGCTACAGGTAATTGCTTGGAACAGACAAGATATGGAGTATGTTAGAAAGGAAAACTAATTGATTGATTATAGTAAAAAAATCACATTAGACAGGGAATTTTATCCATCAAAAGATATCAATATGTCTATTGAAAGTGACAGAGGAAGAATACTCTCAGCACCTGCTTTTAGAAGACTACAAAAAAGAACACAGGTATTTGCACTTGAGCTAAATGCATCTATTCGTACAAGGTTAACTCACTCACTGGAAGTAGGGCAAACAGCGAGGTTTATAGCTAAAACTATACTTTCAAAATTAGAAGAGGATGGTTTAAAAAAGTATCATTTAGAAGAACTTGAAAATGCATTTATATCAACAGCAGAGATGACAAGTCTTCTGCATGATATAGGTAACCCTCCATTTGGACATTTCGCGGAGCAAACCATTAACAAGTGGATGGAAAATCATGCACTTCCCATCTTAGGTAAGTTTGAAACTTCTTCAGATGAAGCAGAAGATCTAAAAGAGCTTTTAAAAAGAGATATTTGCAACTATGATGGTAATGCACAAGCTATTAGAGTTATAACTAAATTGCAACGATTAAACCTCTCTTACACACAAATATTAGCTGTACTTAAATATACAAGAGGTGCGTATGAAACAAAACCAGAAAAAGGAAGCTCTTTAGATTATTTATGTAAAAAGCCGGGGTTTTACTATAGTGAAAAAGAGTTTATTGAAAAAATTCAAGAGACTCTAAATATTAAACAAGGGCATAGGTTTCCAATAACATATATTATGGAAGCTGCTGATGACATATCTTATCTTACAGCTGACTTGGAAGATTCTGTTGAAAAGGGGATTCTTAGCTTAGATGAAGTATATAATCTAATTAAAAGTGAGTGTGAAAAAGAGAATGAAAATTATCTTTTAGAGCTAATAGAAGACAAGTATAAAAAAGCTAAACAGAATGAAGAACCTTATCAGTTTAATATGTTTTTTACACTTTTTAGAGCACAGTTGGTTACTGCTTTAGTGTATCACGTTGTAGAGATATATATGGATAATCATGAAAGTATTTTTAATGGTGAATTTAATTCTGCACTTTTGGACCATAATGAGGAAAGTAAATATTTTAAAGCAATAAGAATACTTGAAAAAATATCTCTAAAGCATATATATCAAAACAAAGATGTACAAGAGCTTGAACTTCAAGGGTATTCAATAGTAAATGGTTTATTAAACATATATAAACCATTATTGGAATTAAGTTCAGATGATTTTTCTAAGTTACTCGAAGATAAGAGAATTGATTGTTTTGTCTCTATAAGGTTAATAAAAAGGTTGTCATCTAAACAGATTGTGGCATATCAGAATGATGTACAGAAATTAAATAAGGATGATAAAGAGAATTATACATTGCTTGAATGGTACTATAGAGTCAGGTTAATTACCGACTATATAAGTGGAATGACAGATGATTTTGCTTTAAAAGAGTATCAAAATTTATCTGCAATGTAATTATTTGTAGTAAAAAAAATATTGATTAAAAAGGTGGATGGGGTAGAGGGATTCGAACCCCCGAATATCGGTACCAAAAACCGAGGCCTTACCGCTTGGCGATACCCCAATATGTTTTTAAAATGTAGTTTGTAAAATTGGTTGCGGAAACAGGATTTGAACCTGTGACCTTCGGGTTATGAGCCCGACGAGCTACCGAACTGCTCTATTCCGCGACACGTCAAATAAAGCTTGTATGCTTTGTTTGTGGGCGAAATTATAGACAAAATTTTTTTCATTGTCAAGTGTTTGTTATAAAAATTTTAAAATTTAGTTTTTTAAAAATATACATATATTTAATCTTAAAAATAATTAATAAAAAATCATAAGTTCTATTATAAAAAAATATTGTAGAATGGATTAAAATAATTATTTATAAGATAAGTTTAAAATAATGAAAACAAAACAACACAAGAGAGAAATATATTTTATAGTAGTATATTTTTTACTTCTTGCATTTTTATCAATATCTGTTGAATTATTTAACTACAATGGAGTTAAAAAAATCCAACATAACACACTCCATCTTTATAATCACCCGTTAAAAGTATCAAATGCTGCTTTAATAATCAAACAGAAAATTTATCAAATTCACGGAGACGTAAAAGATATTGTTCTTTCTAAATCGAAAGAACAATTATCTGTATTATCAAAAAATATAGAACTACATGAGAATGAAATTTATAAAAATTTATTAGTTATAAAAAATAATATCCTTGATGATACTGATGAAAAATTTGATGAACAAATAATGATACTTTTTAAAACTTGGAAACCTATACACAATAAGATTATTAAACTTATAGAAGAAGGAAAAAGAGCTGAAGCAGTAAAGGTTATAAACAGTAGTTGTACTAAACATATTTTAGAAATGGAACAAACTATTGACCATATATATAAATTTTCACAATCTAAAGCATTAGAGTTTAAAAATAGCTCCATATCAGAAACTCAAGATTTAAAAGAGTTAACTACATTAGTTAATACATTATTTTTTATTACACTGATTTTTATACTTTTTTATACAATAGACAAAACTCTAAAAAATATAAAGAAAAATAACCATTTAGAAAATGTTTTAAATGTTGTACGTGAGATTAACCAGTCAATAATTCGAGAAAATGATCCTCATGAACTACTGACAAACAGTTATAACATATTAAAGTCCAGTAACATATATGATTGTTTATGGATAGTTGTTTTGGATAGTAATTATAAAATTACAAATGTTATCGGTGGAGGGGAGTCTAGATGTTTTAGTGACTTTCAAGATAAGTTAAACTTAGATTGGAAACCTGTTGATATAGAAAAAATTTCCAAGACTAAGGGTTTGTTTTTTCAAAAAGACAATATATTTAAGATCAAAATAAAGTATGAAGATGAACTTTATGGTTTTATCAATGTTTGTTTTAAAGAACAAGATATTGAACATGATGAACGGCTTATTTTAGAGGAACTTGCAAGTGATATTGCTTATGCAATTAGATCAATAAACTTAGTAACTAAACTTGAACAAAATGAACAGCGTTATCATATGCTTTTTCAAGGTAATAAGACAGTTGAATTGATTATAGATCCTGTGAAAATTAAAATAGTAGATGCTAATGATAAAGCTTGTAATTATTATGGATATAGTTATGATGAATTTATAAATATGAGTCTTACTAATATCTGTACATTACCAAAAGAAGATATTTTATCCAGAATGGAAGCTTTAAAAAGTGAGAAGTATGATGAATTCTATTGTGAACATAAATTAAGAAGTGGTGATATTAGAAATGTAAAGGTATATAGCGGACCTATTAATGTTGATGGAAAGACACTCCTTTATTCTATAATTTTCGATATTACAGATAGTTTGAGATTTGAAAAGGAAAGAGATCTAATTCAAAAAAGGTTAGAGTTAGTACTCGAAGCAACGTATGATGGTATATGGGATTGGAATTTAATAACTGATGAGATCTACTTTTCACCTAGAACTAAGAACTTGATAGGCTATAGAGATGATGAGATTGAAAATAAACTTGAATCATGGATAAATCGTATACACCCTGATGATAAAGAGCAAGTTTTTTCAGATATGAAAGACCTAAAAGATGGAAAGATAAACTTTTATCATAATATACACAGAGTGAAACATAAAGATAAGTATTATGTTTGGATAGAGGCACGCGGTAAAGTTATTTTCAATGATGATAAAAGAGCTGAAAGGGTATTAGGAAGTATTCAAGATATATCTATTCAAAAAGAGGCTGAAGACACAATCTTGTATCTTAAAAACCTATATGACAATATTATAAACAGTATAGATAATATTATATTTGTGAAAGATAAAGAGTTTAAATATATCACATGTAATGATACATTTTTAAAATTAGCCGGAAAATCAAAAGAAGATGTCATCGGTCATGATGATTTTGAACTTTTTGACAATGAGACTGCACAGATTTTTCGCGATAATGATATAAATATGTTTGCTCATAAGAAACCTGTATCTAATTTCGAATGGGTTACTTATCCAAACGGAGACAAGGTTTATCTAAAAACCGCAAAATCACCTTTACTTGACTCTGATAAAAATATTATTGGTTTAGTAGGTAATTCATCCGATTTTACAAGAGAACATAAGTTGTATAAAGGACTCAAAGAAGCCCAGTCAATTGCAAAAATAGCAAGTTGGGAATATAATATAAATACTAAGAGTTTAACTTACAGTGATGAACTGTATAACATATACGGTGTGTCTGATATTGATATGAAATTTGACAATGATATGTTATTTGGTTTTGTTCATAAAGATGACCTTGAAAAATCAAAACAAATGTTTGAACAATCATTTAAATCTAGCGATACAAATATTTTACATAATAGGATCTATAGAAAGAATGATGGTAAATTGATATTTTTAGAACATCGTTGGATAGTCGAACAGGAAAATAATAAAATAGTTAAACTTGTAGGTACTACACAGGATATTACAGAAAAAAAATCTACGTTGGTGGAACTTAACCAGAAAAAAAATGAGCTTGAAACAATTATTAGTCAGGCTCCAAATCCTATGATCATTCATAATGAAGCAGGTCAGATACTAAGAGTAAATAAAGCATGGGTTGATGTGACAGGATATACTTTTAATGAACTATCAACAATTGATGATTTGGTTGACAAAGTATATCATGAAGATTTAAATGATGAAAAGATTACAAAAACATCAATGAAGCAATATATAAAGAGTTTATATAAAATTAAAGAAAAATTTGATGATGGAAAAGAACATTCTATAAAAACAAAAAATGGTGACTTTGTTATATGGCAGTTTAGTTCGGCACCACTTGGGATTGTTAATAATAAAAGTACATTAATAACTTCAGCTACTGATATTACAGAGTTAAAGAAAAAAGATGATATGCTCTTGAATCAATCACGTAATGCCGCTATGGGAGAGATGATAGGGATGATAGCCCATCAATGGAGACAGCCGATAGCTGCAATTTCAATGGACGCAAACAATATGCTCTTAGATATTGCGATAGATGAATTTGACACTGAAGAATCAGAAAAGTATGCAAATAGTATTATAGAACAAACACAACACCTTTCAAAAACTATAGATGATTTTAGAAACTTTTTTAAACCTGACAGGGATGCTTCAATAGTTAACATTAAAGATATTGTTAAGCAGACTTTGTCAATAGTTCAAGATAGTATTAAAAATAATAATATAGAACTTATAACATTATTTGAAACAGATAAAAAAGTAAATGCATATCCTAGAGAGCTTATGCAGGTTTTTGTAAATATGATTACTAATGCTAAAGATGCAATTTTATTGAATAAAAAAGAAGATGCTTGGATAGCTATACATGTATATGAAGACGATAAGTATGTAAATATAGAAGTTAGTGATAATGGAGGTGGTATATACGATGAAATATTGCCAAAAATATTTGATCCATACTTTTCTACAAAAGATGAAAAAACAGGAACAGGTTTGGGACTCTATATGAGTAAGATGATTATTGAAGAACATCTAAAAGGAATTATAGATGTCTCAAATATTGGAGAAGGTACTTGTTTTAAAATAAGTTTGTTAATTGAAGAGGATGGTAAAAATGACGATGATGAAAAATAATATATCTGAAAATATAAAAGAATTAAAAGAGAAGGCTGATGGCTTATCAGTTCTTTATGTAGAAGATGAAGATACGTTACGTGAGAAAACATCTAACTTATTTAAAAAAATTTTTCCAACTGTAGATGTAGCCAAAGATGGAAAAGAAGGTTTAGATAGATATAAACAAAAAAAATACGATATAGTTGTAACAGATATTTTAATGCCTAATATGGATGGTTTTACGTTAATAAAGAATATTCTTAAAGATAATGATGACCAGGAAATAATTATATCTTCTGCATATAATGAAGAACAATATTTAGATAAAGCTGCAGAATTAGGTATAAGTAGCTATATTTATAAACCTGTAAAATTAAACGAATTGGTAGATGTTTTAAATACTTCTATTGAAAAAATAAGTTAACGAATTTTGTGTTTGAACTCTTTTTAATATACTTTCATATATAATAAAATCAAATTTATTTAGGAATATTTATGACACCCACTCAGAGAGTTTTAGAAGCAATTGAAGAGATTAAAAAAGGTAGAATGATCATCATGTGTGATGATGAGGACAGAGAAAATGAAGGTGACCTTGTTTATGCTGCTGCATTTTCCACACCTGAACATGTAAACTTTATGGCTAAAGAGGCAAGAGGGCTTATATGTGTAGCTCTTAGTAAAGATACGGCAAACAGACTAGAATTAAATCCAATGGTTAGTTCAAATTCATCATCGTATGAGACTGCGTTTACGGTATCAGTTGATGCAAAAACTGCAGAAACTGGTATATCTGCTAAAGAGCGTGATGATACGATAAAGATACTCGCAAACCCGATATCACATGCAGATGAATTGGTAAGACCGGGGCACATTTTTCCGTTAATAGCTAAAGATGGCGGTACATTGGTTAGAACAGGTCATACAGAAGGAAGTGTAGATATTTGTCGTTTAGCAGGACTGCAAGAAGCAGGTGTTATTTGTGAGATCATTAAAGAAGACGGAACTATGGCAAGACGTGATGATCTGGATATATTCGGTGAGAAACACAACCTTAAAACTGTTTTCATATCTGATATAGTTGAATATCGTCTGGCAAATGAGAGACTTGTAAAAGAAACTAATGTTGAAGAAATTGAATTTTTCGACGTAAAAGTAAATAGACACACTTATGAAGACCATGATGGAATTGAACATACGGCTATTGTATTTTATAAGGCTGGAGAGCTTGCTAACGTACGTGTACACAATGTTGTACCTGATATAGACTTATTATTAAACCAGTCAAAGTATAAAAACCTCGTAAATTCAATAGAGTACCTTAAACAAAATAGCGGTGTACTTGTATTTATAAACAAAACTAACCACCAAGACAATGCTCATATGAAAGAGATTGGTACCGGAGCACAAATTATAAAAAGTTTGGGGATTTCTAAAATGAACCTTTTAAGCTCGTCAGCTCAAACTGACATTGTAGGTTTAGGCGGCTTTGGATTAGAAGTAAACGAAACTGTAGTGATATAAAAGAGCGTATATGCTGAACTTTTTTGAACGCTTGGAAGATGGTGAAAAAGTTAAAATTGAGGTTGAAAGCGAGATCGAGCGCTACAGAGATAACCCATGGCTTTTAAGCATCTTTTTGCATTTAGATAGTTCAGATACTAAAGCAGATAATTACCTTGAGTTTCTTCGTCTTAAAGGTTCACTGATCATATCTTTGGAAGATGAAGACAGAACAGGCTATATAGGTTCTAGAACTGTAAACGGCTGGACTGAATTTTATTTTTATTCAAAAAATAATGACGGTATAAAAGAACGTGGCGGAGATACTTTACAGTTTGAACCATATGATTATGAAAGTCATGTAGAAAAAGATTCAGAGTGGTCTTTTTATCATAGAAAACTGGAACCTACACCTGAAGAAGCTAAACAAATAGCTTTAAAAAAACAAAGAGCAAAAGAAATAAATACAGATGATTGAAAAATATATAAATATCAACGAGGATTTTAGTGTAGAGGTTGAACTAGACATAGATGAAGATGTTCAAACATATCCATGGCTTTTTTCACTTTTTATAGAATCAGAGTTAGAAGATAAAACAAAAGAAGAGATAATTGATATAGTTGAGAAAAAACCATTTGTAAAGTATGTGGGAATGCGTTTTATAGATGGTTGGAGCGAGCTTTATTTTTATTCTTTAAACTCTAAAAACATACAAAAAGATGTAAACTCATATCTGCAAAAAAACTCTTATAAGTTTGAAGGCGGTGTTGTTAAAGATACAAAGTGGGAATTTTATCAGGGAAATTTAGAACCAAGCGAATTAGAGTTTTTTATGATCGAGTCTCAAAAGATTGTAAATATGCTCACAGAAGAGGGTGATGATATAACAAAAGAGCGTGAAGTTGAGCACTATGTTATGTTTGATACTGCATCACAGATGCAGCGTTTTGTAGAGAATTCTAAAGAGTTTGGTTTTGAATTAAAAGATGAAATCAGTTCTGAAGAGTGCGAATATGGTGTAGCTATGAGTAGAGTTCATAATTTAGAGTATGCTACATTAAGTGAGAATATTAAGATATTAAGTGAACTTGCAAAAAAAGAGCATGGTTTTTATGAGTTATGGAGTACAACTTTAGCACAGGAGCAATAGATGCGTAAAATGTTTGCACTTGTCGGTGTTATAAACTATCTGATCGTTGTGTTTTTAAATGCATTTACTGATCTGGGTCATAAAATAATTATTCAAAATACTATATTTAAAGTTTATGATTCTAGTGAGCAGATAGTTCTAACTGCAATTATAAACGGTATGATACTTCTTCCTTTCATACTTGTTTTCTCGCCCTCAGCATATCTTTCAGATAGATTTGGCAAACATATTATTATGAAACACTCGGCAGCTTTTGCTGTTGTTATTACTATATTTATTACTTTTTCATATTATCAAGGCTGGTTTTTATTTGCCTTTATGATGACTTTTTTACTAGCTTTACAAAGTGCCATCTATTCACCTGCAAAATACGGTTATATAAAAGAATTGGTTGGGGATAAGTTTATCACTCAAGGTAATGGTGCAGTTCAAGCTGTAACTATAGTTGCAATACTTGGGGGAATTATATTCTATTCTGCTTTTTTTGAATCTATGGTCGGGGATAAATTTTCAACTAATGAAGATATACTAAAAGAGATCGCTCCACTTGGTTGGTTCTTAGTTTTAGGCTCAATAATAGAGTGGTATCTGGCATCTAAGCTACCTAATAAAATTCAAATATATAGTGAAAAAAGATTTGATATTTCAAAGTATATTAGGGGTGAATATCTATTTAAAAACTTTAGAATTTCAAAAAGAAAGCCTGAAATTTTTGAAGCGATCATAGCTTTGAGTTTATTATGGTCTATATCTCAAGTTATACTTGCAATATTTGGAGAGTATGCAAAAACTAATCTTGGTGTGACAAATGCTTTGGCTGTTCAAGGTGTTATGGCACTCGCAGGTCTTGGTATAGTTTTTGGCTCTTTTATAGTTTCTATTTTTTCAAAGTACTTCATTAATGTAGGATATATCATACTAGGTGCAGTAGGCATAACAATCATCATATTTATTATCCCATTTAGTACATCAATGAGTTTTAATGCTGTTGTGTTTTTATTTTTTGGAATTTTTAGCGCATTTATCATTGTTCCTCTCAATGCTTATATACAATACCTTGCGCCATCAGTACATCTTGGAACTATACTTGCGGGAAACAATTTTATTCAAAATATTTTTATGTTTACATTCTTAGCCCTTACAACTGTTTTTGCATATTTCGGAATGGATTCTGAGGCTTTATTTTACATAATGGGAGCAGTTGGAATAGGTTTGACCTACTTAGTATATAAACGTTATCTTATTATGGGTATATGGGCTATTTTTGTATTTTTGTTTTCTATTAGATACAAATTTGAATATAAAGGTTTAGACAATATACCTGAAAATCAGGGCGTATTGCTTCTTGGAAATCATGTTAGCTGGATAGATTGGTTGATTTTACAGGTGCCTATAAAAAAACGTATAAACTTTCTTATGGATAAAGATATCTACAACTATAAAATTTTAACTCCTATTTTAAAAAAAGCAGATGTAATACCTATATCTTCAAGCTCTGTTAAAGATGCACTAAAAGAGGCTTCTGAGAGATTGAAAAAATCAAAAGTAGTTGCCTTGTATCCAGAAGGTGAGATCTCTAAAGACAGTGAACTCTCAGAGTTCAAAAACGGCTATAAACTTATAAAAGGCGAAGATAACTATGTAGTTGTTCCATTTTTGATAGATGGTATGTTCGGTTCCATATTTTCAAAAAATAAAAATGACCAACACGGCAGCGTTTTTAGAAGAAGAGTTGTAAGTGTCGAGTTTGAAAAACCTATAATAAATAAGCTAGAAGCAAAAGAGCTTCAGGAGATTGTGCAAAATATTAAGAACAAAAGGGCTCAAATATAATATAAGCTATGGTAAAATAATACACTTAAATGCTTATGGAGAAAAACCTTAATGAAAAAAACTTTGATTATTGGTGCTGGCGGCGTAGGTCGTGTAGTGGTACACAAATGTGTACAAAATGCTGATGTCTTTGGTCAAATAATTTTAGCGTCTAGAACACAAGCTAGATGTGATGAGATAAAAAATGAACTGCCGAGTGCAGATATAAAAACTGCCAGTGTAGATGCAGATAGTGTAGATGAGCTTATTGCTTTAATAAATGAAGTTGAAGCTGATATTGTTATAAATGTAGCATTGCCTTACCAAGATTTAGCGATTATGGATGCGTGTATTGCAACTAAAACACCGTATCTTGACACTGCTAACTATGAACATCCTGATGAAGCAAAGTTTGAGTACAAGCTTCAGTGGGCAAGAGATGAAAAGTTTAAAGAAGCAGGTATAATGGGACTGCTTGGAAGCGGTTTTGATCCGGGTGTAACAAATGTGTTTTGTGCTTATGCGCAAAAGCACTATTTTGATACTATTGAGTATATTGATATTTTAGATTGTAATGCAGGTGATCATGGATATCCGTTTGCAACTAACTTTAATCCTGAGATAAATCTTCGTGAAGTGTCTGCAAATGGTCGTTATTGGGAAAACGGAGAGTGGATAGAAACAAAACCTATGGAAATTATGCAAGTTTGGGATTATCCTGAGGTTGGTCCAAAAGATTCATATCTACTTTACCATGAAGAGATGGAGTCTTTAGTTAAGCATATAAAAGGTCTTAAACGTATTAGATTTTTTATGACGTTTGGTCAAAGTTATTTAACACATATGCAGTGTTTAGAAAATGTTGGTATGCTTGGCATTAAAGAAGTTGAACATAAGGGACAAAAAATAATCCCTATAGAGTTTCTAAAAACACTTCTTCCTGATCCATCAACTCTTGGACCTCGTACTAAAGGTAAAACAAATATCGGTATTGTTGCTGAGGGTTTAAAAGACGGTGTTAGAAAAAAGATCTACATCTATCAAGTAAGTGATCATGAAAAATGTTATGCTGAGACAAACTCACAAGCAGTGTCATACACTACGGGTGTTCCAGCAATGATCGGTGCTAAACTTATGCTTGAAAATAAGTGGAATGGTACTGGTGTATTTAACATGGAAGAGTTTGATCCCGATATATTCATGGAAGAGTTAAATGTTCAAGGACTTCCTTGGCAAATTAAAGAGTTAGAGGTATAAGATGGACTATAAAAGTTTAGTAGATACAATTGAATCATTACCACCATTGTCAAATGCGGCAATTTTGATACAAAAGCTTTATGAAAATGGGGCGGCTGATGTTAATATCACTAAACTTGTTAAACTTATAGAATCTGATGCCGTATTAACAGCTAATATTTTGAAGATGATCAACTCGCCGTTGTATGGATTTACAAGGCAAATTGCATCTGTAGCTCAGGCCGTAACACTGTTTGGAACAGAGATGGTACACGGTTTAGTTCTTCATTATGCCATTAATGAGCGTATGAAAGCAAATACTGAGATGTTTGGAGTATCACCGTCGATATTTAACGATGTATGTCAGCTTCAAAGCTCGCTTATGATGCAGTGGTTTTCTAAAATAGATACGCGTCAAGCTCAGTTTTTAACTCCTCTTGCTCTTATTATGGAATCTGGTAAACTGGTGATGGCTAAAGAGATTATGAAAAACAACTCTGCTCAAAAATTTAAAGAGGGCTACAAGTCTGCAAAAGATACATTGGTTTATGAAGATTCTGTTTTTGGAACATCTTCGTACTTTGTATCAGGTATGCTGTTTGATCATTGGAATCTTGAACCGTTGTTTGTAGATATTTTAAAAGCATTAGATTATGAACCTGAATATAAAACAGACAAAATAGAGAGCTATACAGATACACTTGCTGTTATTAAAACTGCTGTAAATCCAAGAGATATATTAACTAAAGAATCTGTCTTAAAAGCAGCAAGACTAGTGCAGGATTTAGGTTATGATCCTGATTATTTTATAAGTGTTGCACTTAGAATTAAAAAAGCATATATACAAAATTTAAAAAATAGATGAAAACACCATATTATTTATGTGAAGAAGAGTTATTAGAAAAAAATTTAAAGCTTCTTGACTATGTACAAAAACAAAGCGGAGCAAAAATTATTTTAGCTCTAAAGGGTTTTGCAATGCACTCAACATTTGGCTTAGTGTCAAAGTATCTAAAAGGCTGTACTGCAAGTGGATTACATGAGGCAAGACTTGCTTACGAAGAGTTTAAAAAACACAATGATAAAGCAGAGGTACATACCTATTCACCTGCTTATAGTGAAGATGATATAAAAGAGATTGCTAAAATATCTGATCACATTGTATTTAACTCTCCAAGCCAGCTTTTTAAATATGCTAATCTGGTAAAGTCTATAAATCAAAATATCAGTTTATCTCTTAGAATAAATCCTGAAGTATCAGCATCACCAAAAGACATATACAACCCATGTGGATTATATAGCCGTTTAGGAACTACGCTTAAAAACTTTGATGAGAGTGTTTTAGAACATATTGATGGATTGAACTTCCATGCATTGTGTGAACAAGACGCAGATGCTCTAGAAGAGGTTCTTATTGCATTTGAAAAAAACTTTTCAAAATACTTTGCAAATCTAAAATATATAAATTTTGGAGGGGGACATCATATAACAAGAAAAGATTATGATGTTGAAAAGCTTATAAGATTAGTTAAATCTTTCAAAGAGCGTTACAATGTAGATGTGTATCTTGAACCTGGTGAAGCGGTAGGCTGGGAAGTTGGATATCTTGTAAGCTCTGTACTTGATACTTTTAACAACGGTATGAATGTAGCTATTCTTGATACGTCTGCTGAAGCACATATGCCTGATACTTTAGCTATGCCATATCGTGCAGAAGTTCGTGGAGCAGGTGAGGTGGGGGAGAAAAAATATACTTACCGTTTAGGTGGAAATACTTGTCTTGCAGGAGACATTATGGGTGATTACTCATTTGATGAGCCCCTAAAAGCAGGAGACAAGATTATATTTGAAGACCAGATACACTATACATTTGTTAAAAATACTACATTTAATGGTATTAAGCTTCCATCTTTAGTTCTTAAAAAGCTTGACGGGAGTGTAGAATTGGTAAAAGAGTTTGGATATGAGGATTATAGAGACAGGCTGTCATAATCCTTCTAATAAAATATACCACATCCTATCAACCTCTTTATCATTTAAAAACAGGCTGGATTTACTTTTATAGAGCTCTACAAGTGCATCTTGAGAAATTGGCAAAGTATGTGTACAATCTTTATGTGTAGGAAGAAATGCACGAATAAGAGATATATCTCCTTCTATCTCTTCATGACATAAAAAACACTCCATCTCTGTATGCAAACGACCTTCGTGTTCAAGAAGTTTAACATACGACTCAATTGCTACTCTTTTTGGATTTTGTTTATTCCAGTTTTTAGAAGCATTTTCAATTAGATCAAAATAAAAATCATCTATCTCATAAGCATCTTTTAGGTGTTTATAAAAAAGTCCTAAAAAGTTTTGCCAAAGACGAAGTTTCTCATAATCATTTATCCATTTAAAGCCTATATGGATAACATCTTTGAGTCTCTCAATAGATGATTTTGCCGAACCTTCTTTTTCATAATCTATTTTAAATCCAAGGTTTATAACACCGTGACGTGCCCCGTAAAATCTATAAAGAGTATCTAAAGAGTTTTTAGATATTATTGTTACTATTAAGTCTTCATCTTTAACTTTATTAAGATTTATTATGAAACCCTGCATGTCTTTGCTTCTTTAATTCTCATATTTTATTTTTATTTGAAAAATTTTAACAATATAATGCTTCTTTAAAGCTTTATTGGATATAATAAACCACCTTGTCTCTAAATAAACTAATTTTCTTTAAAAAAAGATTAAATTGACGAAAATTTAGTGGTAAATTTATAAATTTAGGAGTAAAAATGGTTGAATATCATGATTTATTGAGATCATTTAAAGATAACTGTGGTTTTGGTCTTGTTGCCAACATCAAAAATAAACCTTCAAGAAAGGTTTTAAATGATGCAGTTACAGCGCTAGAGCGTATGATGCACCGTGGTGCAGTTGCAGCAGATGGAAAAACAGGGGATGGTAGTGGACTTTTACTATCTATGCCGGAAGAATTTTTAAGAAAAGAAGCTGCAAGTAAATCGATAGAACTTCCAAAACAGTTTGCAGTTGCATCTGTATTTTCAAAAACAAAAGAAGAATTAGATACTTTAGAAGAAATTTGTGCAAATAACGATTTAAAAGTTGTATTATTAAGAGAGGTACCTGTAGATACAAATGCTTTAGGGGAACAAGCATTAGCATCACTTCCAAATATTACTCAGGTTTTTATTACTCCAAACTCAATTATGGCTACTGAGAGATTTGATGCGTTACTATATCTTTCTCGTAAAGAAACAGAACATAAATTAATTTCAAACAGAGATTTTTACATAGCATCAATGAGCTCAAAAGTTCTTTCATATAAAGGGCTTGTAATGCCTACTCATATCAAAGAGTTTTACAAAGACTTACAAGACGAGAGTTTTAAAATATCTTTTTCACTTTTTCACCAAAGATTCTCGACAAACACACTTCCAGAGTGGAGACTTGCACAACCTTTCCGTGCAGTTGCACACAATGGTGAGATCAACTCTGTAGAGGGTAACCGTATAAATGTAGAGATTAAGTCAGAAAGCATTAAAAGTGAAGTATTTACGGATGAGGAGATCAAAAGAATTCTTCCGATCCTTCAACCAAAATCTTCAGATTCGGCTTCAGCTGATAACTTTTTAGAATTTTTACTTGTAAACGGTATGGACTTTTTTAAAGCTGTGCGTGGTGTAATCCCTTCAGCTTGGCAAAATGCTCCACATATGGACCCTGAACTTCGTGCATTTTACGAGTATCACTCAACTGTTTTCGAAGCTTGGGATGGTCCTGCGGCATTCTCTGTAACTGATGGTCGTTATATTGGTTGTACACTAGATAGAAACGGTCTTCGTCCATCTAAATATATCATCACAAAAGACAATAACCTATTGATCGCTTCTGAGTACGGTGTTGTAGATATTGATGAAGATAACATTCAAGAGCGTGGTCGCCTGCAATCAGGTGAGATGCTTGGACTTGATTTAAAATACGGAAAAATTCTTAAAAATGACGATATCAATAACTATTTAAAATCATCAAACCCATATATGAAATGGTTAAATGAGCATATGATATATCTTCAAGAACATGTTGATGCTCAATACACTGCTTCATGTGAGTTCGAACCTGATGAGATAATTAATCGTCAAAGATATTTCAATATAACTCAAGAGGTTGTTGAACAGGTTATTGAACCTATGATCAAAGACGGTAAAGAAGCTGTCGGTTCTATGGGTGATGATACTCCTCTTGCAGCATTTTCAAATAAGCAGAGAAGTTTTACTGATTATTTCAAACAAAAATTTGCTCAAGTAACAAATCCGCCAATCGATCCGATTCGTGAAAAAGTTGTAATGAGTTTAAATACTGGTTTTGGTGAAGTTCACAACATTTTAGGAGAAATTCCTACACATGCTCACAGATTAAAAGCCATCTCACCTATTATTACTAGTGAAAAACTTGAAGTTCTAAAATCTTTTGGAGATAAAAAATCACCAAGATACCAGTCTTTTTATAATAATAAAACTTTCTCAACAGCATACAGTGGAGATTTAAAAGAATCTTTAGATGCACTTGCTGCTGAAGTTATAGAGTCTGTTAAAAACGACGGTGTTAGAATAGTTATTTTAGATGATAAAGAACTTTCAAGTGAAAAAGCTGTAATGCCTATGGCTATGGTAGTAGGACGTTTAAATTTTGCTTTACTTAAAGCTGGTATTAGACACCTTGTATCTATGATTGCTGTTACAGGTGAAGTTATTGATTCTCACTCTGCTGCAGTACTTATCGGTTATGGTGCGTCTGCTGTTTATCCTAATCTATTATTCTCAAGCGTAATTAAAAAGTTAGAAGAGTCTAAAGTTATAAATATGGAGTGTCACGATGCACTAAAAGCTGTTCACTCTGCTATAAACGGTGGATTAATGAAAATTATGTCTAAAATGGGTATTGCAACTATAGCTTCTTATAGAAATACAGGCCTTTTTGATGTAATGGGATTAAATAAAGAGATTGTTCAAGAGTGTTTTGAATCTTCAAATTGTGCTCTTAGCGGACTTGGTTATAAAGATATTGACGAGCGCATTAAAAAGTATCATAAAGATGCTTATGATCACTATGGTTTTAGTAACATATTTCCACTAAATATAGGTGGTTTTTATAAGTTCTATCATGGTGAAGAACATCATGATTTTGGACCTTCTGTAATACATGCTATTCATAAATGTGTAGATACTGGCAAGACTGAAGACTTTGAAGAGTTAAAATCAATTGTAAATAATCGTGGTCTAAAATTTATCCGTGATTTCTTTGATATAAAATCAGATAGAAAACCAATCTCTATTGATGAAGTTGAGCCTAAAGAAGAGATCTTTAAACGTTTTGCTTCAGCTGCAATGAGTCTTGGTTCAATCTCTCCGGAAGCTCACGAGACTATTGCTATTGCAATGAATAGAATCGGTGGTCAATCAAACTCAGGTGAGGGTGGTGAAGACGTAGCGCGTTTTGATACTGAGCGTAACTCTAAGATCAAACAAGTTGCATCTGGACGTTTTGGTGTAACTCCTGCATATTTAAGAAGTGCAGAAGAGATTCAGATTAAAGTAGCTCAAGGTGCTAAACCTGGAGAGGGTGGACAACTTCCTGGTCACAAAGTAACAGCATTAATCGGTAAGCTTCGTCATACTGTACCTGGTGTTACACTGATCTCGCCTCCACCACACCACGATATTTACTCTATCGAGGATTTAGCTCAGCTTATCTTTGATATGAAACAAGTAAATCCAAATGCTCGTGTAGCGGTTAAACTTGTTTCAACTATGGGTGTTGGTACTATTGCAGCAGGTGTTGCTAAAGCATATGCTGATAAGATCATTATCTCTGGTGGTGATGGTGGTACCGGTGCTGCTCCACTTACGTCTATTAAGTTTGCAGGTAACCCATGGGAACTTGGACTTAGTGAAGCTCACAATGCTCTTAAAGCTAATAATTTAAGAGGGCTTGTAGAGGTTCAAACAGATGGTGGTTTAAAAACTGGTCTTGATGTTATTAAAGCTGCACTTTTAGGTGCTGAATCTTATGCATTTGGTACTGGTGTACTTACAATTGTTGGTTGTAAAATGCTTCGTATATGTCACGTAAATAAATGTTCGGTTGGTGTTGCAACTCAAAATGAGAAACTTCGTGAAGAGTTCTTTAAAGGTCATGTAGATCAAGTTATCAATTACTTTACACTACTTGCTGAAGATGTGCGCTCAATCATGGCTGAACTTGGATTTAAAACTATGCAAGAGATGATCGGACGTAGTGATATCTTAAAAGTAAAAGATGATGAATTTGCTCAGAAATTTGATTTTTCATCTGTACTTCACCAAGAAGAGGGTGTAAATACATGTCAGCAAAAATTTAATCCTCCTTTTGATGACAACAAGTTTGAGCAAGATGTTCTTAAAGAGGCTATGACAGCTATTCAACATCCTGAACATCCGATCAAGATTCAAAGAGAGATTACAAACCTAAACAGAAGTTTCGGTGCAAGAATCAGTGGTGAGATAGCTCAGTATTATGGAGATGAAGGTTTAAAACCTGATACTATCAACATTAAACTTAACGGAATCGCAGGTCAAGCTCTAGGAGCATTCCTAATCAACGGTGTATCTATAGACTTAGATGGTGTTGCAAATGACTATATCTGTAAAGGTATGCACGGTGGTAAAGTGATCATCAGAAGTAAAAATGAGGGTGAAGAATTCTCAGCTGGTGGTAATACATGTCTATACGGTGCTACAGGCGGTAAGCTTTATATTTCAGGTGCAGTTGGTGAGCGTTTTGCGGTTCGTAACTCTGGTGCATTAGCGGTAGTTGAAGGTACTGGTGACAATGCTTGTGATTATATGACAGGTGGTGTAGTAGTTATCCTTGGTCGTACAGGTATTAACTTTGGTGCAGGTATGACAGGTGGTATCTCATTTGTATACGATCAAGACCACACATTTGTTGAAAATGTTAACCATGAGCTTGTTGAAGCTGTTCGTATCGATACAGATGAGGGAGATGAAGCTAGACATTATCTTAAAAAACTTCTAAAAGATTATCTTGTTGAAACTGGAAGTCAAAAAGCTAAAGAGTTACTTGATAACTTTAGAGTTGAAGTTAGAAACTTCTGGTTAATTAAACCTAAAAACTTAACAAAATTACCACTTAATATAGAGAAAGGAGACTAGTCATGAGAGAATTTTTAAGCGTAGAAAGAATAGAACCTAGTAAAAGATTAGTCGTAGAGCGTGTAAAAGACTTTGGCGAGATTTATGAATTATTTAGTAAAAATGATGCTGTTAGCCAGAGTGACAGATGTATTCAGTGTGGTGATCCGTTTTGTTTAAATAAATGTCCATTACACAATTACATACCTCAATGGTTAAAAGCTGTAAGTGAAAAAGATATGGAGTTTGCTTTTAAATTATCAAACGAACCATCTCCTTTCCCTGAAGTTATGGGACGTGTATGTCCACATGATAGACTTTGTGAGGGTGACTGTACTTTAAATGACGGTCATGGTGCTATCACTATCGGTTCAGTTGAAACTCATATTACAGAAGAGGGATTTAAAGCTGGGCTTGAACCAGAATTTCCTGGAATTACAACAGATAAAAAAGTAGCTGTTATAGGTAGTGGACCTGCTGGACTTAGTGCTGCAACGTACCTTCTTCGTTCAGGTATAGCTGTAACTATGTATGAAAGATCTGATCGTGCAGGCGGTCTTTTAACATATGGTATTCCAAACTTCAAACTTGATAAAAAGATAGTTGAAAGACGTGTTGAACTTCTTAAAAAAGCCGGCATGGAACTTGTAGTTGACTGTGAAGTTGGTAAAGATATAGACTTTGAAGATATAGCTAAAGAGCATGATGCAATGTTTATAGGTATTGGTGCAACTAAACCAAAAAGTGCTTCGTTAAACGGTGAGCAAGCTCCAAACGTATATAACGCTATGGAATATTTAACATCAATACAACGTAAAAACTTTAAAGCTGATTATGATAAAAAATTCGACTTTAAAGATTTAGATGTTGTTGTTATCGGTGGTGGTGATACTGCTATGGATTGTCTTCGTACTGCAAAACGTGAAGGTGCAAAAAGTGTAACTTGTCTTTACCGTCGTGATGAGAAAAATATGCCTGGATCTAAAAAAGAGTATAAAAATGCTATAGAAGAGGGTGTAGAATTTAACTTTTTAACGTCACCTAAGGAGATAATCCTAGAAGATGGTAAAGCTATAGCTGTAGAAGCTGTTAAGATGAATCTAGGTGCAAAAGATGAGTCTGGTCGTCAGAAAGTTGAAGAGCAAAAAGGAAGTGAGCATAGAGTTAATGCAGATGTCGTTATCATGGCTTTAGGTTTTGATACTGAAGTACCTTCATTTTTAGCTGAAAATGGTATTGAGATCAACAAATGGGGTGAGATTATTGTTGATGAAGATACGCATGAGACTTCAACATCAGGTATCTATGCCGGTGGAGATTGTTACCGTGGAGCTGATCTTGTTGTTACTGCTACGTATGATGGCCGTGAAGCTGCAAGAAGCATAGTAAAATCACTTTTAAAATAATTTATTCCTCAAAAGGTAGCACTATTGTGCTATCTTTGATATAAAAATCATAATACACATAACTTTTACTTTATTTTTGGTATAATCGCACTAATTTAATAATAGATAATTTTAAGGAATTTTTGTGAATCTACTAAATATTTTTTCTAAAATCTCTGATAAACAACCTGTAAAAAACGAAGCATCATCTCACTGGGTAAAGTGTAAATCATGTCATTCTTTAATGTATTACAAAGAGGTTGAAAATCAAAACTACGTATGTCCTAAATGTGGATTCCATTTACGTATAGGTGTGAAAGAGCGTGTAAACCTTTTAGCTGATGAAGGTACGTTCGTAGAACATGATTCTAATTTAAAACCTATAGATCCTTTAAAATTTTCAGATAAAAAAGCATATACTAAACGTATAGAAGAGGGTTTTGAAAAAACAGGCAGATACTCATCTGTTGTTAGTGGAGAGATGAGCTTAAACGGAGTAGATGCTCAAGTAGTTATATTTGACTTTTCATTCATGGGTGGTTCACTAGGTTCTGTTGAGGGTGAAAAGATTGTTCGTGCAGTTAACCGTGCTATTGAGAAAAATCAAGGTGTAATTATTCTTAGTGCATCTGGTGGTGCTAGAATGCAAGAGTCTACTTTCTCTCTTCTTCAAATGAGTAAGACTTCAGCTGCTTTAGCAAAACTGGCTAAACACAATCTTCCTTATATATCAGTTTTAACTGATCCTACTATGGGTGGTGTTAGTGCGTCTTTTGCAACTCTTGGTGATATTATCATAGCTGAACCTGGAGCTCTTATAGGATTTGCAGGACAACGTGTAATTGAGCAGACAATTGGTTCTGAACTTCCAGATGGTTTCCAAAGAGCAGAGTTTTTACTAGAGAAAGGCTCTATAGATATGGTTGTAAATAGAAATAATCTCAAAAAAACTTTGAGTGATCTTCTTACAATGTTCTATAAAAACTAAATTTTAGATATGAAACTTTACGCACTTTGTGATCAAGAGCTTTTAGATTCAAAGGGTGTTTCTGTAGAGGAGTTTGTAAAAACTGCAACCTCTCTCGGAGCTAAAGTAATTCAATATAGAAATAAAACTTCAGATACTACTTTTATAAAACAGCAATTAATTCAAATACGAAAACTATATGACGGTTTTTTAATCGTGAACGACAAATATGAACTCGTAGAGTTTTGTGACGGCGTTCATGTTGGGCAAGAGGACTTAAAAAGCATAGACTCAGATGTTTCGAAAGCTGTCAAAATCCTTCGCAGCGTAATTAAAAAAGATAAACTACTTGGAATCTCTACACATAATGAGCATGAGATTATAGAAGCAAATTCTATGGATTTAAACTATATTGGTCTTGGTGCGTACAGAGATACGTCTACGAAAAAAGATATATCCGGTGTACTTGGCGACAAAGTTGAAGAGCTAGCTAAAGTATCTGTACATCCTGTAGCTGTCATAGGTGGTGTAAAACTTGAGGACCAGTTTGAAAATATCTCTTATAAAGTTATAGGAAGTGGGTTACTAAGATGAAAATAGATATTATCTCTATTGCTAAAAAAGAGAAAACAATCTACGATCCATTATATAAAGACCTTACAAAAATGATAAGCCGCTTTGCAAAAGTCGAAGATATAGAGATTTTTAACAAAGATATTACAAAGGCTCATAACATATCTGCAGAAGCTTCACAAAAAGCATATACTAACGTTTTGGAACCATATTTGAATGCAAATTGCAACATTTTGTTACATCCTGATGGAAAAATAATCGATTCTTATGAATTTAGTAAGCTTTTAGATGGTAAAATCTCGGTTAAATTTTTTATTGGTGGAGCTTATGGTTTTGAAGATGCTTTTTTAGACAAAGCTGACAAAGTTATAAGTTTGGGAAAAATCACTATGAGCCATAAAATTGCGAAAATTGTTTTGTTGGAGCAAATCTATAGAGGTTTTTCGATTTTAACGAATCATCCATATCACAAATAATATAACAAACAATGAAAGAGAGAAAAAGAGTTGCAAGAGAGTGAACTAAACTACTTTAAAGAGATACTTGAAAGTCGTAAAGAACAAATAGAAAAAAATATCAACGGCGTTAACGATGAATTAGATCAGCTAAGTGGACAAGAGTTAAACGATGAAGGTGATCACGCTTCAAACAGCAATAACTCAATGATTGAAAGTGCTATTGTTACTCAACAAAATAAAGAGTTGCAAGAGATTAACGTAACTTTGGGTAAAATATCAGAGAAAACATATGGGATTTGCGAGATGTGTGAAGACCCAATAGGGTTTCAACGTTTAAAAGTTAAACCTCATGCTATTTACTGTATTGATTGTAGAGAGATAGTAGAAAAATCAAAGTAAGGCTTAGTTAATGTATTTAAAAAGATATACGATTGCATCAATGTTTTTGATGATATTTGTAGGGTGGTATGTATATGCGTTTGTATCTCAAGATACTTATGCAATAGATTTTTTCGGAATCCAATTACCGGCTATTTCAATAGCTGTTTTAGTTGTCACACCACTTGTCGTATTTTATATAGCTAGTATGCTGCATATGAGTTTTTATTCATTTATAAATACGCTGGAGCAAAGAAAATATCATAAGGACTACGAAAAGTTTTTAGATGCAGTAAAAGACGCATATCTTGGAAAAAGTTCAAAAGAATACAGTTATAAAACTTCTGCATTCAGCCTTTTAGGTTCTTTAATAAACAACAGTACTGTTTTTCCAAACGGTGCAATATCTTTTCAAGAAGATAATGATAAAACACAAAAAATAGAGCCTGTTCTTAATTTAATCGATTCGATTAAAAACGGAGAGGTAGTTGATCTGAAAAAATATAATCTTGATACAGACAACCCATTAAGAGTTCAAAACGATAAAAACAGATATAAAAACGGTAAACTAAATGCAGAAAAAGTTTTAAGTTCTAAAAATAAGTATTCAGACGAACTATCAAAAAGTGTATATGTAGACTTTGTTAAAGATGCACCGTTATATGCTATTGAGAGTTACAGTGATTATATGACTAAAGAGGCTTTATTTGAGATTTTAGCAAGAGTTAATTCTGATGAAAATACACTTGAAGTAGCAAATGACAGTCTGATAGCATTAGTGTCTAAGTTAGAGTTTACTAGTAACGATTATATAGATATGTCTAAAGCATTGTCTTTACATATGATTCCTGAGCAAAGAATGAAGTTCTTTGAAACACTTAGTGAAAAATATGAAGATGCAATGGATGCATATCTATTTACACTTTTTGATTTAGAGATGATTGATCTTGCTAAAGAGATATTAAATATTTCTCAAGAAGATGAGTTCTTAAAATTTAAATCATATCTTGCTTTAAAAGAATGCGGTAAAAACTACAATATAGAGCTGTTTGTATAGATATGACTTTTACTAAAGAAGGCATAGTCTTTGACAAACCGGCATATGTATTAGCACCACTTGCTGGTTTTACAGATCTCCCTTTTAGAAGTGTTGTGAAAAAATTTGGAGCTGATCTAACTGTAAGTGAAATGATCAGCTCAAACGCTCTTGCTCATGGTTCCGAAAAAACACTTCATATGTTGAAAAAATCACCTCTAGAAGTTCCTTATTCAGTTCAGATTTCTGCAAATGATCCTGATATGGCCAGGCGCGCTGTTGAAATATTAAATGAAAAAGAGGGGATTGACATTATTGATCTCAATTGTGGTTGTCCAGTTCCCAAGGTTTTTGGACACGGTTCAGGATCTGCACTTTTAGATGATCTTCCTCGCCTCAAAGCAATTCTACGCTCTATAAATGAAACTTCAAACAAATCTATGAACTCCGCTAAAATTCGTCTTGGTGTAAACGAAAAAAATCATGTAAATATAGCAAAAAATATTGAAGAGACAGGTGTTGATTTTATTGCTGTTCACGGTAGAACTCGTGCAGGTAAGTACAAGGCACCGGTTGATTATGAAGCTATAAAAGAGGTTAAAGAGGCAGTCTCTATCCCTGTCATTGCAAATGGTGATATTGACTCTTATGAAAAAGCAAAGTGGGTTTTAGAATATACTGGGGCAGATGGTGTAATGATAGGTCGCGGTGCAGTTGGAGCACCATGGATATTTCATCAGCTAAAAACAGGTAAAGCCGAGATTGATATGTCTTTAAGACACGATATTATATTGGAACATTTTGATAAAATAGTTGAGTTCTATGGCGAGCGTGGTGTAGCTATATTTAGAAAACATACTCATACATACTCAAAAGGTTATAGAGGCGCTTCTACATTAAGAGATGAAGTAAATAGAATTAACGATATAAAAGAATATAGAGATGTGATAGATGATTTTTTTAAAAATGGTGAAATGGCATAATGTTAGAGATTTCACAGGATATAAAAAAATTAGATGATAGCGATATAGGTGATAACTTACTTCACTATGACTATAATGTCAAACATCTCCTCTCTTTAATAAAAAAAGGGGTTGATAAAGATGACCCTCAGTATTTAAGCTCATACAGATCTTTTGAAGGCGAAGTATATGAAAACTATCTTTACGAAAAACTTGTAAAGTATGCTGAAAAAAATGATTACATTACAAAGTTTGTACTTAAAGGCTTTCATCAAAATAAGACAAGATCAAACCCCAATACACTGTCTATAAGTGAAAAGCAACAAATAGTATATAGAACAAAAAGCCGTGAAATAAGTGAGTTTGACGCAATGTTTATAACTCAAAAAAATGAGCTTTATTTTGTAGAGATGACGTTAGTAAAAAATGTACTAAAACTAAGAAAAAGACTTAGAAAGAAAAAAGCTCTTTTAGAGATAATATTTCCAAATTATGAGATAAAGTCGTTAATAATACTCAATGAAGGTGCAACAGGTACTAAACAGTTCCCAGACTATTGTAAAGTGTGGTTTACAAAAGAGTTTTCATCTACGAAAGTTTTAGAATATATTTTAGATTCAACAAGAAAACTAAGACCAAAAATCAAATCTGATTCTAAAAAGATGATAGAGGCACATACATTAAAACTTCATCCGTTTAGATACTATAACACGATGAGTTGGATAACAAAAACTCTGCGTGCACATAAAAAGCATATACTTGACTTAGGCTTTTTAATGAATCCTAAGATTCAAAGATATCACGATTTATATAACAAGCTATATATTGGATATATGAATATAAACGAAGCCAAAAAAATACTCAACTTAGAAGAACATTACAATGAAGATCAAAGAGTTGTAGTAGCTATAGAGAAAAAACACTCTGATGAGATAGTTTTAACTTACTATATCCAGTTTAGTCGTAAGAAACTATATCTTTACTCTTTTAATGATGATAATGAACAGGTTAAAGAGAAAAAAGATCCGTACGGTATTACCGTAACGGAAGTTTTTCATATAAATAAAATGATGGATAACTCTTATGAGTTAAACGAGAGTAATATAAAATTTATTAAAAAATTACTCTCAGGCGTTGTACGAGATAGTTGAAGCTTTTTGCGAGTATGACTTAACACCTGAATCATTTTGAATCTCATGGCTATTTAAAAAGTTATCAAGCATCTGTTGATGATCTTGTAAGATCACGTTAAACTCTTCCTGTGAAGTTGGTTTATCGTCGCTAAATCTATCTAAAAGAACATTATTAGAACCCATCATTACCAAATAACTCTGGTCCATAAAATCAAGCATTACAACGCTGTTGTTTTCATCTATACTTTTTTGAAATCTTATACTTACATCTGTATTTTGAGTTCCGTTACTATTAGATATTACATTTAGATCTGTTTGCTTCTGATCTTTTGTTTGTTTATCTTGAAAAGTATTGTTTTTAGGAGTAACTTTTCTTTTTATGTAAAACAATATAAGAATTCCTATTACTAGTATAGTAACAACTATATAATAGCTTTGTGTCATATCATCTGCTTTTTTGGTAGGTAAGTGTGAAAGATTTGTTGGTTGTTCGTCATCCATAGATAAAAGTTTTGCTTCAGTTTTATTTGTTGTCGTAACGTTTTTTTGAAACCTAAGTCTTAAACCGTAAGCATCTGCTGTTTTGGATACCTTTAAATCTACACCATCCGTTACCGAAGCAATCAATTGAACATAGTTTGAAAGCGGTGTAATAGCAAGTGTTTTTATATATTTTGAAGATACTTGTTTTAGTTTTGAAGATTCAATTGAAGCGCCTTCTAACTTTACTAATATTTTTCTTGTAGATGATGATGTTGATGATATGCTTTTTTTGATAACACCGTGGTACGGCACGTCAAAAGTTATCATAACATCGGCTCTATCTGTTCTGTCATATATGTTATAGCTAAGTATTTTTGAACCAAAAATACTTATAGGTAGTATAAAAAGTAAAATTATTTTTATCATAAACGCTCTTTTGAGAGGTGATATAGCACGGCACTAGAGTCTAAAATTTCATTTATACGAATAGCAAGGTTTTTCTCGTAAACCATTACCTCGCCTTTACCTAAAATACGACCGTTTACATAAGCTTCCACAGATTCACCTGCAGGTTTTCCAAGATCTATAATAGTACCTTTGTTCCAGTTTAGTATATCAGCAATAGTTTGTCTAGTTTCACCAAGGTCAGATACAAATTCTACTTCCATGTCTAAAAGACCGGAATAGTCCATCCATGAAAGTTCTTCATTTTCATCATATTCTGGTGGTTGTTCGCCGTAGTGTTTTCTTCTATGAGGCATTAATTAAAGTTCCTTAATTGCAATAGATAGTTTACTATCGTCTATTATGAAGCTTTTTAAACTGTCGTATTCAAAATCAAAATTTCCGTCTTTTTCAAAAAACGGTGTATTAATATTGTACGACTCGTCAGACTCTTCAGCCAAGACTTTAGCACTCCCTACTATAAGATTTGTTGTTTCTAGAAGCATATCATGAAGTGTTTCATCGTCACTTTCTTCTTCTTCAAGAAAAATGTACGATACCTTTTGTACAAAGGCTTTTTCAGCAATTATATAAACTCTATGCTTCTCTCCACTATTTGCATCTATATCGATGTAAGCAATAAGTGTTCTATCTTTATTTAATTCTTCATTCGTTGTATATTCAGACCTTATTTGGTGTATACAAAAATTCTCAGCAGCTTTTATAATATTGTTAAACATTTTCATCCTTAAAGTTAAAATAATTATACTTCATAAATTCTCAAATATATATTAAAGTAGCTTATGGGTATAATTCGAAAAAAGTTTTGGGTAGTATATGTTTGAATTATTGGCTGTCGGAACTATTGTCGGTTTTTTATCAGGCTTCTTTGGCATTGGCGGTGGAACAGTTCTGGTACCTATACTTTTAGCTTTAGGTTATGATACAAAAGTAGCAATAGGTATATCTGTAGTTCAAATGGTGTTTAGTTCCATATATGGAAGTTATCTAAATAAAAAGAACGGTTCGCTTGATCTGAGCATAGTCCTTTATTTGGGGATAGGTGGATTTATCGGTGCTACACTTAGCGGAAGTTTAGCAGCTTATTTTAGTAATACTACTTTAGAGATAGTTTTTCTTTTATTTGCTACATTTGCACTCATAAGATTGTTTTTTAAAATACCTGAGTATAAAGAGCAAAGAGAAGTTAACAAAATTGTATTGTTGATTATTGGTTTATTTGTCGGTTCTTTGAGTATGATGATAGGTGTAGGCGGAAGTATACTAATAGTTCCGATTTTGGTAGGCTTCTTGCATATTGATTTAAAACGTGCAATATCTGCAGGATTGTTTTTTGTTGTATTTTCCTCAGTACCAGGTTTTATATCGCACTATCTAAATGGTCATATAGATATGAATGCAGGGCTTATTATAGGTATGTCATCGTTACTTGGTGTTTATTATGGAATACATTTCAAACAGAAAATACAAACATCACTTCAAAGAAAGCTTATAGTGGTGTTTTATGTAAGTGTTGTGTCATATCTATCGTATAGAGTGATTAGTTTAATTTAATGATTTATAAAAAGAGAAGTATATGAAAAAAGATGTTATAAAAATTACAGGTGCAAGAGAAAATAATTTAAAAAATATAAATTTAACTATACCGAAAAACGAACTCATCGTTATGACAGGTTTAAGTGGTAGCGGTAAATCGACACTAGCCTTTGATACACTTTATGCAGAGGGTCAAAGACGGTATATGGAATCACTATCATCATATGCAAGACAGTTCTTAGACAGAGTTGGAAAACCTGATGTTGATAAGATTGACGGTTTAACTCCCGCCATAGCAATCGATCAAAAAACAACTTCAAAAAATCCACGTTCAACTGTTGGGACAATAACAGAGATATATGACTATTTTAGACTTCTTTTTGCACGTGTCGGTGTACAGCATTGTCATAAGTGTGGCAAAGAGATTTCACAAATGAGTGCATCTGACATTATAAACGAGGTTGCAAAACTGCCAGAGGGTGCAAAGCTTGTTCTTTTAGCCCCGCTAGTAAGAGAGAAAAAAGGTTCATACGCTGATCTATTAGAATCACTTGTACATAAAGGTTATGTACGTGCACAGATCGATGGTGTAATGGTTAGACTTGATGAAGAGATTGAGCTATCTAAAACCAAAAAACATACTATTAAAGTTGTAATAGACAGGGTAGTTGTAAAGCCTGAAAATAAAGAGCGTATCGCATCTGCTGTTGAGAAAGCACTTAAGCAGAGTTACGGTGAGCTTGAGATCGATATTATGAATGCGAAAGAGCTTGATTTAAAAGATGAACATATACACTACTCTGAACACAATGCCTGTTTTGACTGTAAAATAAGTTTTGATCCTCTAGAACCACTTTCATTTTCATTTAACTCACCAAAAGGTGCATGTAGCGAGTGTGATGGTCTTGGACTTCGTTATGCACTCGATCAAGATAAAATTATAGACGGTGATCTTAGCATAGAAAAAGGTGCTGTAAAGATAGTATATGGTTTTAATAAGGGTTACTACTTTACATTCTTAAAAGGCTTCTGTGAAGCTAATGAGATAGACATTACGGTACCATACAGAGAACTGCCTACACATCAACAAAAAGCTATACTTCACGGTAGTATAGATGAAGTTGAATTTTTATGGAAAAAGCATACTGTAAAAAGAATTTTTCCTGGAATTATCCGAATAGCATACGATATGTTCAAAGATGAGAAAGACTTAGCAGACTATATGAGTGAAAAAGTTTGTAACGTGTGTGGTTCTCATAGACTTAAACAGGAATCTTTAGCTGTTAAAGTAGGTGAAATGGGTATAGCAAACTTACTTGACATGCCGATATCTACAACTTATGAATGGTTTGAGGATAAGGCTAATTTTAAACATTTTGATCCACAACAGGAGATGATCTCGGCTCCTATTTTAAATGAGATCAGAGAGAGGTTGTTTTTCTTGCATGATGTAGGGCTTGGTTATATAACTCTTGGTCGTGATGCAAGAACGATCAGCGGTGGTGAAGCACAAAGAATCAGGATTGCATCTCAAATAGGTTCAGGTTTAACGGGAGTTATGTATGTGCTTGATGAACCTAGTATCGGTTTACATGAACGCGATACTCTAAAGCTTATTCGCACACTTAGAAGTCTCCAGGAAAAGGGAAATACAGTTATAGTTGTTGAGCATGACAAGGAGACGATTGAGCATGCAGATTATATTGTAGATATTGGTGAGGGTGCCGGTAAATTTGGTGGTAATGTTGTCTTTAGCGGTACACTAGATAAACTAAAAAAAGCAAAAACAACTACGGCGGATTATCTTTTTGGTCGTAAAAAGATAGAGTATTTTCATAGACGTAAGCAAAACAACTGGATAGAGATCAAAAATGTAACTCTAAACAATATAAATAACCTTAGTGCGAAGATACCACTAGAGAATTTTGTATGTATTACAGGTGTTAGCGGAAGTGGTAAAAGCTCACTTATGCTTCAGACTCTTCTTCCTACTGCACGTGAACTGTTGAATCATGCTAGAAAAGTAAATAAAGTAGCTGGTGTAGAGATAACAGGACTTGAAAATGTAGATAAGGTGATCTACCTTGATCAAAGCCCGATAGGTCGAACACCAAGAAGTAATCCTGCTACATATACAGGTGTAATGGATGAGATCAGAAACCTTTTTGCTCAGACAAAAGAATCTCAGATCAGAGGTTACACTTCATCTAGATTTTCTTTTAACGTAAAAGGCGGTAGATGTGAGAAATGTCAGGGTGAGGGTGAAAACAAGATAGAGATGCACTTTTTACCGGATATTATGGTTAAGTGTGATGCTTGTCATGGTCAGCGTTATAACTTACAAACATTAGAAGTTTTATACAAAGGTAAGACTATTAGTGATGTTTTAAATATGAGCGTTGAAGAGGCTTATGAGTTTTTCAAAACAATACCAAAGATAAAACAGAAGATGAAAACACTTGTAGATGTAGGTCTTGGTTATATCACTCTTGGTCAAAATGCGGTAACACTATCTGGTGGTGAAGCTCAACGTATTAAATTAAGTAAAGAACTAAGCCGTAAAGATACAGGAAAAACTCTTTATATTTTAGATGAACCAACAACTGGTCTACACTTTGCAGATGTTGATAGACTTACAAAAGTATTACACCATTTTGTGGAGCTTGGAAACTCCGTGCTTATAATAGAACATAACCTAGATATGATTAAAAATGCAGATTATATTATAGATATGGGACCAGAAGGGGGAAGCGGTGGCGGACTTGTCATTGCAGAAGGGACACCTGAAGAGCTTGCAAACAGTTATAAACAAACAGGCTCTTATACCGGAGAGTATTTAGAAAAAGAGTTGGCACTGCATAAATAATTTAAATACCTTTGAAGACTCTCTTAAAGTAATTATTACAATTTTTATAGATTATATCATTTTTAGAAAATCTTAGTATAATTTCAAAAAATAAATTAAGGTATCATTATGTCAACATATATTTTCGGTCATACAAATCCTGATAGTGATTCTATTGTAGGTGCTATCTCTCTTTCATATTTAAAAAATCAACTTGGTGAAGATTGTATCCCAACACGTCAAGGAAAAATTTCTGCCGAGACGGACTTTATATTAAACAAATTTGATGGACAAACACCTGAATTAAAAACTTCTTATGCAGGTGAGTCTGTTTATTTAGTAGATTTTTCTGACTATGCTCAAGCTCCTGAAGATATTAAAGAAGCTACAATACTTGGTATAGTGGATCATCACAAACTAGGTGATATCACAACAGATACTCCACTAGAGTGCTGGATCAGACCAATTGGATGTTCAAATACTGTAGTATATGAGATGTACAGATCTTTCGGTGTTGAAATTCCTAAAAATATCGCTGGTATGATGATGTGTGCAATACTTAGTGATACTGTAATTTTTAAATCTCCAACTTGTACAAAAGCAGATACAAAAGCTGTAAAAGAGTTAGCAGAAATTGCAGGTGTTCAAGATTATAAAGCACTTGGTATGGAGATGTTTTTAGTAAAATCTGCAGTTGATGGTGCAAGTGCAAGAGACCTAAATACAAGAGACTTTAAAGCATTTGAAATGAATGGTGCAAAAGTTGGTGTAAATCAGCTTGAAGTTGTTGATCTAAGTGTATTTGATGACAAAAAAGATATGATCTTTGAAGATATGGCTAAGATGAAAGAGGAAGAGGGACTTCATACAATGCTTGTTCTTTTAACTGATATCATGAAAGAAGGAAGCCAGCTTCTATGTCTTAGTGATGATGTAAGTAAAGTGGAGAGTGCATTTAAATGCAAACTTGAAGATAACCAAGTATGGCTTGATGGTGTATTAAGCCGTAAGAAACAAGTTATTCCTTTCTTACAGCCACAATTTTAATATATTTATATTTTATTCAGCAATAATTAGTCTGTTAAAGTATACATCCTCAACGGTTGTATTTGATAGATTACGATTAATATTGCTGATTATAGCTTCTTTAACTTTGTAACTTCGGACATCACTTTCATGTTGATTCATAATAGCTTCAATAACAGAGTGTCTTATAACAGTGCTTTTTGATTTTATTTCATCATCTACACCTATAGCCATACCCCAGCCATCTGGTTTATCATACTTTGCAGATATATTTGCAATTACTTTCTTACCGTTTCCTATATTTATTTCAAAATCACCTAAATCTACAATTCCGTTTTCTTTAATCTCTACAGCTGTAGAGTAATATCTTTTTTTTGCTATTTTTTCTTTCATTCTAAAGTCCATACTTGTGTCAACTTTTTTCAAATTAGAAAAATCTGATGTAACAAATGCGTAATATACAAGTCCGGCTAAAAATGCAAAAATTGTTAAAAAAATAATTATATTTTTGAATTTTTCATTCATTAAAAACTCCTTAATGTGATGATTATATCAAAAAATCAATATAATAATTTTTAATTTATATATAGATATCTTTTTATTTTTTTTGTTGGTGTTTTTATAAACGGCTCACGTTGCTCTTCAAACTTAACCATTCTCGAAAATGATGATATTTTTGAATTTACATCATTGCGCATTTCTTCTAGTAATTCATTTATCTTCTCAAGCATCTCATTACTACTGATACTGGCACCATTATATAGTTCATCTATTTTTTCGTAATCTAAATGTATTTTTGCTATTAGTTTTGTATCTTTTTGAATCATTAGTGAATCTATAACAAGTTCATGCTGATTTATAATATACTCTATCTGTTCAGGATAAATATTTTCACCGCTTGGACCAAGTATCATATTTTTGCTTCTGCCGCTAATAAAAAGGTAACCGTCTTCATCCAAGTAACCGAGATCACCTGTATGTATCCATCCGTCATCTTCTAATATCTCTTTGGTTTTTTGCTCATCTTTATAATATCCCTTCATTATACTTGGACCTCTGGCATATATTTCGCCTTCACCGCTATATGGATTTTTATCACGTATATCTATCTCTACTCCATACATGGCAGGCCCAGTAGACTTTATTTTTGTAACTAGCTTATCTGGAGTTGCACATAATAACGGAGCAGTCTCACTCATGCCATAACCTACTACATAAGGAAAATCACCATCATACAAAAACTGCTCTATATATTCTGGTAAACCTGCACCACCGAGGCCTAATAACCTTAATCTTCCGCCAAATGTTTGATATAGCTTTTTAGCTGCAATTTTATTTAACTTCTTTCTAAAAAATGGAATTTTATACAGGTTTTTTGTTATGGTTGATGAGTTGATTTTAGATAAAACTTTGTTTTTATAAATTTTTTCCATAACCAGCGGTACACTTAACATAAATGTAGGTTTTGTAGTTTCAAACGCTTTTATTAACACACTTGGTGTCGGTGTTTTCTTTAGGTATTGGATACTTGAACCGTGAAGTATTGGAATAATCATCCCTACAGTACATTCAAAAACATGTGCAAGCGGTAATATAGATAATAAAACATCATCTTCTTTTATGTCAAATACGCAAAATGAACTCATTGCATTTGTCGTAATGTTTTTATGTGAAAGCATTACGCCTTTTGAATGCCCTGTGGTTCCAGAGGTATAAATTATAGATGCTATGTCATCATCAAAAACTTTATCTTGAGTGTCACTAATAGTTTGTTGTATTTTTTTCTTAAGTTTATCTATATAGCTTTCATTACTTAGTTCATGAAGGATCTCAAAAGATTCCAAATTTATTACAAACTCTATACTTTTATCTTCAAAATCTTCTATAGTTTGCTGATGTTTAGATGATACAAAAACAGCTTTTGAATCGGAATGCTTAATAATATGATGCACATCTGAGGGATGAAAATCCGGCAGAACAGGAACAACTACCGCTCCAAAGGAAACAATTGAAAAATAGGCAATACCCCAGTTTGGCATATTCTCACTAAGAAGTAAAACTTTATCACCTTTTTTGATTCCTAGTTCTTTTAAAAGTGTAGATATCTCAAGAACTTTTTTATAAAACTTTTCATACGTAATTCTCTCTTGCCCTACAAATGATACAAGGTCCCTTTTTCCATACATAGAGGCTGATCTTTCTAGCATTGTCACAAGTGTATAATCTTTTATATTTTCATACGGGTAGTCCATATTAAACTCTTATTTTGAATTAATTTTGTATCATTATACATAAAAAATATTTCCATAAAATACAAAGGTCAACTCTTGAGTAGAAGAAATAAAAATACCGATAATAAAAGAAACACCGTAGCTTTTACTCAAAAAGATTTTCTTCCTACAACCAGGGAAGAAATGGACAAACTTGGCTGGAAACAATGTGATGTTATTTTAGTAAGCGGTGATTCTTATATTGACTCACCATTTATCGGTATAGCCGTTGTTGGAAGAATGTTAGAGAGATTAGGTTACAAAGTAGGGATCATTGCTCAGCCTGATGTAAAAAGCGATAAAGATATTAAACGTTTGGGTGAACCTAGATTATACTGGGGGATCAGTGGTGGAAGTGTTGATTCAATGGTTTCAAACTACACTGCTACAAAGAAGTTCAGAAACTCTGATGATTATACACCTGGTGGAAAAAACAATAAGCGTCCAGATCGCGCTGTAAGTGTTTATTGTAATCTTGTTCGCAGATATTTTAAAAATACTGCTCCTCTGGTACTTGGTGGTATAGAAGCATCTCTTAGACGTGTAACGCATTATGATTACTGGCAAAACAAACTAAAAAAACCTGTTCTTTTTGATTCTAAAGCAGATATATTGGTTTATGGAATGGGTGAGATAGCAATAGAGCAGTTGACCCGTGCACTAGATAATGGAGATGATTATAAAGAGATCAGAGGTATATGCTATATCTCCAAAGATCCAAATTACGAATATATTCAGCTTCCAAGTCATCAAGAGTGTTTAGATAATAAAGAAAAATATATAGATCTGTTTGATGCGTTTTATGACAATAATGATCCTATAAGTGCAAATGGACTATGTCAGCAGGTAGATAATCGTTATCTTATTCAAAATCCACCATGTGATTATCTGACTGAGGATGAGATGGATGCAAACTCTAATCTGCCATATACTAGAGAGTTACACCCATACTATGCAAAAGATGGAAAAGTTAAGTGTTTAGATACTATCAAGTTTTCAATAATGACACATCATGGATGTTGGGGTGAGTGTAATTTTTGTGCAATAGGTGTTCATCAAGGGCGTACTATCCGCACAAGAAGCGAAGATAATATTTTAAACGAAGCAAAAGAGTTTAACAAGTATAAAGATTACAAAGGGATCATCAGTGATGTCGGTGGGCCTACGGCTAATATGTATGGATATGAATGTAATAAAAAGCTAAAACTTGGTACTTGTGATCATCAGCGTTGTGTAGATGCAGATCATCTGTGTAAATCTATGAAAGTAGATCACTCTCGTAATATAGATCTTTTAAAACGTATACGCGGCGTTGAAGGTGTAAGAAAGGCTTTTGTAGCCAGCGGTGTAAGATATGATCTGATAAATGCGGATAAAAAACACGGCTATAGCTATTTAAAAGAGATGGTAAAACACCATATCTCCGGACAAATGAAAGTAGCACCTGAACATACACAACAACGTGTGCTAGAATTGATGGGAAAACCTGGCAAACAAGAACTTGTAGAATTTAAAAAATTATATGACAAGTTAAACAAAGAAGAGGGTAAAAATCAGTTTCTAACATATTACCTGATAGCTGCGCATCCTGGATGTAAAGAATCAGATATGCATGAGCTTAAAAGGTTTACGCAAAATGAACTGAAAATGAACCCTGAACAAGCTCAAGTATTTACTCCTACACCAGGAACATACTCTGCAGTGATGTACTACACCGAAATGGACCATGTCACAAGAGAGAAAATTTTTGTTGAAAAAGATACAAAAAGAAAAGAGAAACAAAAGCAGATAGTTATAAAAAAAGATACTTTTACAAGCGGTTTTTCTTCTTAAATAAATATAGTTATTTTATAAAACCGCGCAAATTTTAGCAATTATTGTTCCAACTCTTACATTCCTTTCAGTTTCTTTATCCTACAATAAACAAAAAATTTTCAAAAGTTGGTAGATGAGAATAGATAAGTTTTTAAATTCAGTAAATATTACAAAAAGACGTTCAGTTGCTCAGGATATGCTTAGCAACAAAGTTGTAGAAATTAATAATGTTGTTGTAAAGCCTAGCAAGAACGTAGAAGTCGGTGATACGATTACAATTAAGTATCTTAACGAGACAAAGAGTTATGAAGTGTTACAAATACCAACCACAAAATCAACACCCAAATCACTTCAGGGTGAGTATATCAAGGAACTTTAGATGAACTACGAAGAAGCAAAAATTAAATTTACATCACTATTTAATCATGAGATGGATGATGCACAGATGAAAGAGTTTCTAGAAGGTATGAAACTAGATAAAAATACATCTGTCGAGTCTATTGCAGCAGCGGCAGAAGTAATGCGTTCACATGCTTATCCACTTCCGATATCTGAGGAATTAAGCAACAAGTCTTTAGATGTGGTCGGTACAGGTGGGGATAAGATAGGTAGTTTTAATATATCTTCTACAGTTTCTATTTTAGCTTCAGCCGCGGGATGCTCTGTTGCAAAGCATGGAAGTCGCTCAGTTACATCCAAAAGTGGTAGTGCAGATATGCTTGAAGAGCTTGGAATTAGACTTGATATAACTCCGGCTCAGTCTGCAAAACTTTTAGAAGAAGTTGGTTTTTGTTTTATGTTTGCCCAAAACCACCATCCTGCTATGAAATTTATTATGCCTGTTAGAAAAAGCATACCAAATAAGACGATCTTTAATATTTTAGGACCTCTTACAAACCCAGCAAATGTCAAAAAATCATTACTTGGTGTATTTGATAAATCTTTTGTACCAAAAATGGCAGAAGCGCTTAAAATAAATGGTTCAACTAGTGCACTTGTTGTTAGTTCTGATGAGGGTATGGATGAGATAAGTTTATCTAGTATTACACATGCAGCACATCTTAAAAACGGAATCATTAGAGAGTTTGAAATAGATCCAGAAGAGTATGGAATCAAAAAAGCTCCACTTGAAGCCATAGTAGGTGGTGATGGTAAAGAGAATGCTCAGATATTACACAATATATTTGACTCATCTGCAACTGAAGCACAAAGGGATATAGTTCTTTTAAATGCGGCAGCTGCACTTATGGTTGATGGTATGGCAAGTGATATACAAGAAGGTTTAGAGATAGCTAAGGAAGTTATTGCTAAGGGCAAGGCTAAAGCTAAACTACAACAGATTATAGAGATATCAAATAAGTTATGAAAAAACATATTCTAGCTCTTGATGAAATTAAAAAACTCAGTGATGATATAGTTGCAACATTTCCTAGTGGAATTATAATTCTGCGCGGTGATTTGGCTGCAGGTAAAACTACTCTGACTAAAAATATAGTAGCATCACTTGGGTTAGATGACGAAGTGACATCACCTACCTTTTCTTTGCAGCAATGTTATTCAGATAAGGTTTTTCATTATGATATCTACAACAAAGGGATAGAACATTTTATATCTATGGGGATGTTGGAAGAGTTGGAAAAAGACGGACTTCATATAGTAGAATGGGGTGATGATAAATTAAAAGAGATTTTAGTTGATTCCGGTTTTGATGTTTTAGAAATATATATAAATAAAATAGATTCAGATACAAGAGAGTATTTAATAAGAGAGTATAAATAATGCATAAATTAAAAGCTATTGATTTAAAAAAGAGAATAAAAGATTTAGAGATAGTAAAGGGTATGAGCCTTGAAGTTAATAGTGGTGAAGTTGTAGGACTGCTTGGACCAAACGGTGCTGGTAAGACCACTACATTTTACATGATATGCGGGCTTGTAGAAGCAAGCAGTGGAGAAGTTTATTTTGATGATACAGATCTATCTGGAAAGCCTCTTCATGAAAGAGCCCTAAGGGGTATAGGGTATCTTCCTCAAGAAGCTTCGATTTTCAAAGACTTAACTGTAGAAGACAATCTTATGGTAGCTGCAGAAGTTAGTATAAAAGATAAAAAAGACAGAGAAGACAGAATATTAGAACTTCTTGATATGTTCAACATAGAACCTATTCGCTACCGTAAAGGTATTAGTTTAAGTGGTGGTGAGCGTCGTCGTGTGGAGATAGCACGTGCACTTGTAAACAAACCTAAGTTTTTACTTTTGGATGAACCTTTTGCAGGTGTTGACCCGATAGCTGTTATGGATATTCAAAAAGTTATTCATCAGCTTGTATCATACGATATAGGCGTACTTATAACCGATCATAATGTTCGTGAAACACTCGATGTATGTGACAGGGCCTATGTAATCAAATCAGGAAATCTTCTGGCAAGCGGTACAACTGAAGAGATCAGAGCCAATGCAGATGTTCGTACACACTATCTTGGTGAGGATTATAAGTTCTAGATTATGGCAGCTCTTAGACAAACCCAATCAGTTGAGAATAAGCATAAACTATCAAATACGCTAAGAAATTGGCTTCCGATATTGCATTCTAGTTTAAGTGATCTGGGTGAGGCTATGGAGCCTTTCATTGAATCAAATCCATTAGTAGAAGTTAAATCAGGGTTTGAAGAAGAGTATGAAAAAAAGATTCCTAAAAAGATAATAAACAGAGCCGTCAGTAATTCAAGAACAGAGCAAATTGAGGCACTGACTGTACAAAACAGATCACTACATGATGTTTTAGATGAACAGATAGGTGCACCGCTGTTTCCAACACCAACATCTGAATCTATTGCTATGTATGTAGTGTCCAACTTAGATGAAAACGGTTACTATGAGGGTGACAGTGAAGCTTTTTGTAAAGAAGAGGGAATTACTTTAGAGGAGTTTGAAAAGATCCGTCTAAGGTTTGCTCATGTTGAACCTGTAGGAATCGGAGCAAAAGATCTCTCTGAGAGCTTTATCTTTCAGCTAGATTCATCTGATATAAGTGATGAAGCATATTCTTTAGCCTGCGCAGTTATAAACGATCTGCAAAATATTTACAGCTTTTCAGATGAAAAAAATTTTTCCGAAGTTATGCGTGTTATGGGGACATTTAAAAACCCTCCATCTATTGAGTACCAAGAAGATTCTGAACAGTTAGTACCTGATCTGATGATCTATTTTGATGAAAATGACAATATAGAAGTTAAACTAAACGACGCATATTATCCAACTATTAAGATCGATACCGACTATGGTGTTGAGCATGAATTTGTGTCTCAAAAAATCAAAGAGGCAAAATCACTCGTAGATGCTTTAGATATGCGTAAAGCTACACTTTATAAAGTGGGATTGATGATCGTTGAGTATCAGTATGACTTCTTTACCGGCGGGCAAATTATGCCGCTGACTCTTAAAACATTAGCAGATGAATTTGGACATAATCCATCTACAATTTCACGTGCCATAGCAAATAAGTATATAGCTTGTGATCGCGGCATTTTAGCTATGAAAGAGTTCTTTACAACTGCAATCGACGAAGATGTGTCAAATGCTGCAATTAAAGACTATCTAGTAGGACTCGTAAAAGAGGAAAGTCATGCCAAACCATTAAGTGATATGAAACTTTTAGAGATGATTCAAGATAAGTTCAAAGTGAAGATGGTTAGACGTACCATCGCAAAATATAGAAAACAATTAAATATAGCAGGTTCCAGTGAGCGAAAAAAACTCTATCAACTCCATTAAAAAACGCCTCGATGAAGAGGTAGAAAAAAGAAACCAAGTCGGTGAAGTATCAGAAGATAAGTTAGATCCTATATTTGTAGCATACAGACATAAAGATCCGACGATCTCTCTTATTTGTGCACTTTTTGCATATGGAAATGTAAAGCAGATTGTTAAGTTCTTAGATTCACTAGATTTTACTCTGCTTAAAAAGAGTGATGATGAAATACAAGAAGCGCTAAAAGATCACTACTACAGATTCCAAAAAGCCGAGGATGTAATAGCACTTTTTATTGCCTTAAAACGATTGGAAGAAAAAGATAGCTTAGAAGATGTATTTAAAAGAGGGTATCTAGTAAACAATAATCTTATAGAGGGTATAAATGAACTTATATCTACTATAAAAGAACTTTATCCTCATGAATCTCAGGGCTATAACTTTCTAATATCTAAAGTGACTACAAAAACAAAAGGCAGCGGTGCATTAAAACGCTGGATGATGTATCTTAGATGGATGGTAAGATACGACAATATAGATATGGGTCTGTGGAGCGGAGTAGATCCAAAAGATCTAATCATCCCACTTGATACACATACATTTAATGTAGGTAAAAAGCTTGGTCTTTTAAAAAGAAAGACATATGATCTTCAAGCTGCAATAGAACTTACAGATACGTTAAAAACTTTTGATGAAAAAGATCCATTAAAATATGATTTTGCACTCTATAGACTTGGACAAGAATCAATCGTCTAAACAATTGAAAATATAAGCTCTTTTAGATATAATCGCTAAAATAAATAATATATTTAAAGGCATTGATTATGGAATGCGAATTTCCTACAGTTAACTCAAATAATGAAGAAATTTTAGAGATTTTAGACAGTGTTAAAACAATAGCTATGATCGGTTTATCACCTGATGAGAGCAAAGCAAGTAATATGGTTGCTAAGTTCTTACAAGACAGAGGTTACAAAATTGTACCGGTATATCCTAAAGGGGAAACTATATTAGGTGAAAAAGTATATCGTTCACTTCTGGAGATACCTTTTGAAATTGATATGGTAGATATTTTTAGAAAACCGGATGTATTTGATGCTGTGGCAGATGCGTGTATTGAACGCGGAGATGTTAAAGTATTCTGGGGTCAGTTAGGTCTTGTAAATAATGCAGCAGCTAAAAAAGCTGAAGATGCCGGGATGAGAGTTGTGCAAAACCATTGTCCGAAAATAGAATTACAAAACAGATAGGTAGACAGACAGTTGATAGATTTAAAAAATATATATGAAGCAAAAGAAGCGATAAAGGGTATAGTTTTAGATACACCTTTTTCTTATGCTCCTCAAATGAGTGAATACTCAGGACTTGAGGTTTATTTAAAAAAAGAAAACCTTCAAATAACAGGTGCATTTAAAATTCGTGGAGCTTATAATAAAATAGCTTCTTTAGACAAATCTCAAATGGAGTGCGGTGTTATAGCTGCGAGTGCAGGAAATCATGCTCAAGGTGTTGCTCTCTCAGCATCAAAATTTGGAATCCGTGCTGTTATTGTTATGCCTGAATCTACACCTCTAACAAAGGTAAATGGTGTAAAACATCTTGGTGGAGAAGTTATTTTACATGGTTCTAATTATGATGAAGCATATGCTTATGCAATGGGATTTGCAAAAGAAAATTCACTAACTTTTATACACCCTTTTGAAGATGAAAAAGTTATAGCAGGTCAGGGGACTGTAGCTTTAGAGATCTTAGACAAGTGTGAAAAACTAGACGCCATAGTAGTTCCAGTAGGAGGAGGCGGACTTATCTCAGGAATAGCCTCTGCAGTTAAACAGATCAATAAAGATATTAAAGTTATTGGAGTTGGTGCCAGCGGTGCTCCTGCGCTTAAGAACTCATTTGACACAGGTATACCGCAAGACAGCTTAAGTGTTAGAACAATTGCCGATGGTATAGCTGTTCGTGATACATCAAAAATTACTTTAGATCATATGCTTGGGAGTGTTGATGAATTTATAAGTGTTGATGATGAAGAGATAGCTAGTGCAATATTATTTTTACTAGAAAAACAAAAACTTGTTGTGGAAGGTGCAGGAAGTGTAGGTGTTGCGGCAGCTATACACGGAAAGTTAAAGCATCTAAAAGGTAAAAATGTAGCCATTGTATTAAGCGGCGGTAATTTGGATGTTACGCTTTTAAATGTAATTATCGAAAAAGGTTTATTAAAATCACACAGAAAAATGAACGTTACGGTGACACTTGTAGATAAGCCTGGTTCGTTAAAACGCTTTACTGAGATACTTGAAGAGTTGAGTGCAAACATTGTACATATATCTTATGACAGAACTTCTATTTCCCTTGATTATGGTGATGCAAACGTTACAGTACATATGGAGACAAAAGGTGAAGAACATCAAAATGAGATAAGAGAGAGACTTGAAAAAGAGGGCTATTTAAGAAGATAAAGTATATGAAAGCAGTCAAAAGTAAAAAATTTTCAGAACCAATTATTTTTTATGTTAAACAAAAAAACTCTACTATTTTGATTGCGGACAAAACTACAGCTGTTAGATTTTTAGATCAGCAAAACCTAGAGACACTTGGCGGATTTAAAGCAAATATAAATCACAAATGGTATAAAAACCAAGTGATCTCTTTTAGCAATAGTGGTGATTATTTTGCTGTTGTCAGTGAAGATGTTAGAAGTTCTAAACTTTATGATGCATCTACTAAAAAAGTTAAGCAGAAGATAAACAGACACCATGGAGAAGTTTCTTGTGTAGCTGTAGATCCTAGAGGGAACTACTTCTTTTCAGCAGGGGAAGATGGCAGATGTTTTGTCGTTGATACAAAAAGTGCAAGGCTTGTTTTTACACTCCCTCACCATGCAGATACAATAAACGATATAAAATTTTTTAATAACTCATATTTGGTTGCAACTGCCAGTTACGATAAAAAAATTCACATATTTAACTACGGAACTATTACACCGATTGCAACACTAAAAGCTCATACTGCAGCGGTTATGAAAGTAGAGTTTTTAACTCAAAACATCCTATGTAGTGTTGATAAAAATTCATCAGTTATTATATGGGATATAAATGCCCAAAAAGTCATTAAAAGACTTGATGGGATTCACGATGAAATAGTTGAGATTACATCAAACGAACATTTTTTATTTTTAGGAACACAGCTTGGTTTTGTAATTGTTTATGATCTAAGTTCTTATGAACAAGTTTCAAGAAAATTTATTAAAGTTGACTCTAGAATAACTTGTCTGGAATATGATGCTGAGCAAGGTTTACTTATAGTTGCAGATGATCTTGGGGAGTTGTTATATTATGACGTATATACTGGTTTAGATAAACTCCAAAAGCATATAATGTTGGCTGAGTACGATAAAGCATATAAATTAATCAAAAAAAATCCTTTACTTGAGTATACTGACAGCTATAAGAAGATAGAAGAATTATGGAATAAAATATACGACAAGGCCTTAAAATTTCTTCAAGGGTCTAAAAAAGAAAAAGCACTAAACTTATTTGGTAGTTTTACGGAGATCCCAAGTAAAAACTCAAAAATAAAAAAATTATTTAATGAATTTGACGAGTTTGATAAGTTTTTAGCTTTGGTCAAATCAGGGAAAATATCACTTGCTTACTCTTTGGTTAATCAGCATCCTCTTTACAAAGAATCAGATATATATAAAGCACTGGAATTAAAATGGCAAAAGCTTTTTTTACATGCTCAAAAAATGGCATTGGAATCTAAACCTAAAGAGCAGATCAGAGAGTTGCTGTCAGAATTCAGGGGTGTAAGTGAGAAAACAGCTCATATTCAAGAGATGCTTATAAAAAGTGATATATATACAAGGTTTAAAAACTCTATTATTAAAAAAGATTTTAAGATGGTATTTGAGCTTGTCAGAGTTAATCCGTTTTTAAAAGAGTTCCTTGAATATTCCAAAGTTATAACATTTGGAGATACTCTGTATATAAATCTTCACAAATATATTGAGGACAATGAGATACATAAAGCTGTTAAACTTTTAGATATATTGGTAGATTTTCCAGACTTTAAAGATGAAGTTAAAAGTATAAAGCTTGATATAGAATCAAGAGATAAGCTTTATCAAGCAATTGAAAAATCAAATTTTGATGATATATATAATATTATAGATAACTCCGAAACTTTAATAAATACACCTGAGGGAAGAAAGTATAACAAACTTTGGTCTGATGATTTTGAAGTAGCAAAAGAGTATGCCTTAAACGGTGATCCAATTGGTATTTATGGGATTCTTGAAAAGTATAAAAGTATATCATCTAAATATGTCTCAATAGCTAATATATATGCATTGGCTTATGTAACTCAGATAGAAAAAGCTATAAAAACCAATAAAGATAAAACAGTTCTTGAGAAAGCTTTTAAAACTTATATTTTACACTTTGGTACAGATGATTATATCTTATCTACCTATGAGCTTTTTTGTAAAAAATATGACTCTAAACTAATGGATATGGACTCTTTGAGAAAAGGTTCAAAAAAACAGTGGCGCTCATCAATGAGGGTTGAAAATATCTTAGAGTAATATAAACTTTAAAATTATTTACAACTTTAACCTAAATCAAAAAGCTTTTTAAGTATAATCCCTGAAATTTTATAATAGGAGACTTTTCATGCAAATAAATGGCGCTCAAATGGTCATAGAAGCTTTAATTGAAGAGGGTGTTGAAACTGTTTTTGGATACCCTGGTGGAGCCATCATGAATGTCTACGATGAAATTTATAAACAGGATAAGTTTCATCACATACTAACTCGTCATGAACAAGCTGCTGTTCATGCTGCAGAAGGTTACGCTAAAGCAAGCGGTAAAGTTGGTGTAGCTATGATTACATCAGGTCCTGGTTTTACAAACGCAGTAACAGGTTTAGCAGATGCATATATGGATTCAATCCCTTTGGTTGTAATCTCGGGTCAAGTACCAATGAGTCTAATCGGTACAGACGCATTTCAAGAGATCGATGCAGTTGGAATCAGCCGCTCATGTACTAAGCATAACTATCTGGTAACTTGTGCAGCAGATCTGCCAAGAATTTTAAAAGAGGCTTTTTATATAGCAGCTTCAGGTCGTCCAGGTCCTGTTCATGTTGATATTCCAAAAGACGTAACTGCTGAGATAGCAGAGTTTGATTATACTGTAGAACTTGACTTAGAGACATATAAACCTCATACTAAGGGTAATCCTCGTCAGATCAAAAAAGCTATAGAAGCTATGAGTAAGGCTAAGCGCCCACTGTTTTATTTAGGTGGTGGTGTTATTAATTCAAATGCAGCTTATGATGTTAGAGAGCTTGTAGCTAAAACAGGTATACCTGCAGTAGAGACTTTTATGGCTCGTGGAACTCTAAGTCACGATGATGAGTTATTAGTAGGTATGCTTGGTATGCACGGTTCATATGCATCTAATATGGCTATGAGTGAGACAGATTTAGTTATCGCGCTTGGTGCTAGATTTGATGACCGTGTAACTGGTAAACTTAGTGAATTTGCTAAAAATGCAGGTGTTATACATGTAGATATCGATCCGGCATCTATCTCAAAACTTGTAAATGCAGATTATCCGATTGTTGGTGATGTTAAGTGCGTTGTTCAAGATATGTTAGAACTTAGTGATAGAATCGATTCTAAAAAATATGTTCAATGGCGTGATACTATTGCTAAGTTTGATGAGCTTCATCCATTAATGTATCATGAAGACAGTGAAAGAATTAAACCTCAATGGGTAGTTGAACGTGTTGGTGAATTACTTGGAGATGATGCTAATATCTCAACAGATGTTGGTCAGCACCAAATGTGGACAGCTCAGTTTTATCCATTTAGCAGACCTCGCCAGTTTATGAGTTCTGGTGGTTTAGGTACTATGGGATTTGGTTTCCCTGCGGCTATGGGTGTTAAAGCAGCAACTCCAGAGAAAATTAGTATTAACTTTACTGGTGATGGTTCTATTTTAATGAATGTTCAAGAGTTAATGACGGCTGTTGAGAAGAAACTGCCTGTTATAAATATTATTTTAAATAACAATTATCTTGGAATGGTTCGTCAGTGGCAGACACTTTTTTATGATAAGCGTCACTCTGAAACAGATCTAAGCATCCAGCCTGATTTTGTAAAACTAGCAGAGGCTTTTGGTGGGGCAGGTTATAGGGTTTCAACTAAAGAAGAGTTTGATGCTGCACTTAAAGACGCAATAAAGAAAGATGTAGTAACTTTTATAGAAGTTAGCGTTGAGAGACTTGAAAACGTTCTTCCAATGGTTCCTGCAGGCGGTAGTTTATTTAATATGATGTTATTAGAAAAGAAAGGAGATAAATAATGATGCACGAAATTGACGAAAGAAGAGTAGTATCAGTAATCGTTGTTAATGAATCAAGTGTATTATCTCGTATAACTGATCTTTTCTCTGCACGCGGGTATAATATTACATCATTAACTGTAGCACCTATTCCTGAGAGTAGATACTCAAGACTTACAATAGTTACATACGGTTCAGTTCGCGTAATTGAGCAGATCACAAAACAGCTCCATAAGCTTATACCTGTATATAGAGTGTATGAGCATGTAGATTTAGTTGAAAAAGAGATGGCTATGGTTAAGTTCCCTGTATCTGAAAATATTACAGATATCAGTACTCTATGTGAAGCATACAACGGTAAAATAGTAAATGTTGGTGAAAACGTAGTTATAGCTATGGTTGCCGATGAGCCAAAACGTGTAGATAACTTCTTAAAAATTATACAAAGATATAATCCTAAAGAGATAGTAAGAAGCGGCGCTGTAGCGCTGGAGCGTTAAGATGACATTAAAAGAGTTAGTAGCAAATATAGGTATTGAATTAGAAGACGAGTGTTTTGAAGTAACTGGTATGAATACACTCTCAGATGCAACTGAAAGTGAAATATCTTTTGTAGCTAATTCTAAGTATATTAAAGATGTAGCTAACTCAAATGCAGGCGCTATTTTAATAGATGAAGCAAATAAAGATGCACTACCTGATGGATGTGTAGCTTTGGTTGTAGAATCACCTTATTGGGATATGGCTACGCTTTCTAAATTTTTCTCTACACCTATTGAAGATAACAACCTACCTAAGGCAATAATAGGAGAGGGCACTAGTGTATCGGCTAAGGCTGAAGTGGCAAATGGTGCTGTAATAGGTAAGAATTGTAGGATTATGGCAGGTGCATATGTAGGTGCAAGTGCAAAAATTGGTGACAATACTATTCTTTATCCAAATGTTGTAGTATATAAAGAGTGTGTAGTAGGAAACGATTGTATTATTCATGCAGGAACTGTCATAGGAAGTGATGGTTTTGGTTTTGCATCAAATAGGGTAGGTGAGCATAACAAGATCTATCATAATGGAAACGTTGTGATAGGTGATAATGTTGAGATTGGTTCAAACAACTCTATTGACAGGGCTGTATTTGGTTCAACAACAATAAAAGCAGGTGCAAGACTAGATAATCTGATTCAAGTTGCTCACAACTGTGAAATAGGTGAAAATGCAGTTGTTGCAAGTCAGACAGGTTTTGCGGGTTCATCTAAAGTTGGTAGAAGTAATGTATTTGGTGCACAGTCAGGTGTGGCAGGGCATTTAGAGATAGCTCCGTTTAATACGTTTGCGGCAAGAACAGGTGTAACTAAAACAGTAAAAACAAGTGGAAAAACATATGCAGGCTTTCCGTTTATGGATCATAAGTTATGGTTAAAAATACAAGGAAAAATAGCAAGACTAATTAAATAGGTTACTATATAATAAACTATTTAATTATTTAAAGCCGTAGAAGGCTTTAAATATGAAATTAGTATTTTCTAATACGAGAATGGCAAGATGTACACTGCTTTAACATTTGTGTATAATCTTCTAGAGCATCATCCATGTTATTACGTTCTAAAGAACTAATAAGATCATTAGCATACATTTCAATCATATTTGCTCTTTTTTGAGCAAATTTATCTGCATAAGCTTTATCTTGAGGTAGATACTCTTTAGCGTCTGAGCTTTTTAAAGAATGTAAACCTCTTTTTAGATCAGTTACACCTTTTTGCATCATCTCTTTTTTAGAATAAAACCCACCTTTTTGTATCATCTCCATTGCAGCAAGCATCGATCTCATATCAGAAGCAAGTTGTGCTCTTTGTGTTTGGTTTGCACTAAGCGGTGATATTAAAAGTAATGTTGCTGTAAGTGTATAAATTATTTTTTTCATTTTTTCCCTTTAGTATCTAATGATATCTTTTGTAAACTCTGCTAAAGTAACAGTTTGAGCACTATCTTTAACTTGTTTCTTAGCTTTTCTTTTTCCACCGTATTGTTCTTTTAATTCAGGTTTAAATGCTTTGAAAAACTCGTGAAATTTATCTGGACCAAGTACGCCTACTGCCCAAAGTGTATCATCATCATGATGCTCTAGTACAATTGATGCTAAAGGTTGAGGGGCAGGTCCACCTAAAACTTTACAACCCTTATATGGATCATAAGCAGAAAGGTGTGAACCACAAACTATAACGCTACCAGTTTTGCTACACTCCATCTCTTTCGTACAAGCCATAGTTTTACCGCCAGACTTTAGATAAGACATAAAAGTGTCTTTTTTATTTATGTGCGTTAACTGGTGAGGACATATAGCACTATAAGCTACTATATTTCTCTCTTTACCTACGCCACCGTTCCAGATATACTCTTCACCGTCTTCACTTTTTAAAGACACTTTTCTTTCAGTTGCTTTTGGAAGCGATATTAACATACAAGATGTACCAACATGAGGATAATTAAACACGTAGTTTTCTTCTTTAGCTAATTTCGAAGCTAGAATAGGGTTCCCATTCCCATCTAACAATTGTACTTTGTTATAAGCAGTATACATTGTACCGTCAGCTGCATATAAATTACCTTTTATTAATGAAGGTGCAATAGCTATAAAACTAGCTCCTCCAACAACTTTTAAAAAATCTCTTCTTTCCATTATAAATTCATCTCCTTAAAATAAATTATTAAAGTAAGCATTCTATCATAAATTCTTAGTTTAATAATTTTGCAGCAAAGTGCTGCAAAATAGTAGATTATGCGTTAAACATATCTCTAAACATACCTTTAGCCCATTCGTTAAGAGCTTTACCGTTGTTAATACCAGTAGTACCACGCCATTCTTGAGAAAGATCAACATTAGTAAATCCAGCAAGTTTTTTACCTTCGAATTTATACTCAGCTCTAACAGAAATTGCATGTTCAGGATTAGCAGAAACTGCAGAATAACATACTGTTAATGGAGATTTCCACTCTAAGTCAGTATTTTTATTGATTCTGTTAGCTATGAAAGAACCTAAGTAGTGACCCTCAGAGTTTGCAGTGTTACCTGATTTAGAGTAACCCATAGGACGTGCATCACCAGCTACGTAAATGTTTTTCTCACCGATTACTTCATAAGTGAACGGATCGATGTTACCTTCCATTTTGTTAAATGCAGTATCTTTTGCAACACCACAAACTTCTAGAAGTTTTCCACCACGAACATGTGGGTAGAATGCTGCATCAGCAAATTCGTATTCATCTTCCATTTCACCAGCAGTAACTACTTTCTTCTCTAAGTCAATTTTTGTGATAGCAGAACTTGGGTGATACTCAATATAATCTTTATACATCTCATCAAATGAAGATTGGAAACCTTCTTTTTTAATTGTAATATCTGGATTAGCATCTAAAAGAACAACTTTTCCATCAATTTCATTTTTCTTGAAGTACTCAGCAATTAAACATGCTCTCTCATACGGAGCAGGAAGACATCTATAGTTACCACCTGGTACTGTTAATATGAAGTTACCACCTTCAAAGTCTTCAAGTTTAGTTTTGATAGTCATGTGCTCACTACCTGGAATGAAACCTGCAGGATACTTAGTACGAAGTGTTTGCTCTGTTTCAGCATCAACACCCCAAACACTATAATCATAGTCGATACCAGGTGCTAAAACTAAGTGATCAAAATCTATATCACCTTCACTAGTATGTAAAACTTTGTTAGCTTTATCTAAACCTGTAGCAGTTGCATTAAAGAAAGCATAGTTGTTTTCACGAGCAGCTTGAAGATAATCGTGAGTTAAATAATCTAAATCTTTAGCACCAACTAAGTATAAGTTACTGATTGGACAAGAAACAAACTCTGATCTTTTTTCAACTAAAACAACATCAGCACTTGGTGCAAACTTTTTAGTGTATTTAGCTACAGCTAAACCACTCCATCCACCACCTACTACCACAACTCTTGGACCTTTTGCAGCTGGAAGAGGCGCTTTAGTACCAACACTTGTAGTAGCCTCTGGTTTAGGCTCTGAACTATTTCCACATGCAGTTAAACTTGCAGCAGCAACACTGATTGCACTATATTTAAGTATGTCACGACGATTCATTAATTCTCCTGTTTTGTTATGTTATTACTTTTCCAAATAAATTCGGATAAAAAAATATTACAATTAGTTATATTAATCGAATATTAGGCGAAGGCTCAAATAGCTTGAAAAACCTTAAACACAGTGCTTAAGAACATAATCTAATATTATATCTATATTTAAAAAAATCACAATAGTGTGATAAAATTAACTAAAACAGAGAATTAAATGTGGAAAAAATGTCAATTCTCATAAAGTGGATTAAAAAATATTTGTATAACTTATAGTAAAATTAAAAAAAAAATTATGAAAAAAAATTTATAAAATGAGTAAAAACGGTACTAATTATTAGTTGATAAATGTATTTTTTTGAAAATTATGTTGATTAATTATATTTAAAATTAGGCAGGATTATAAAGAGGTGTTGTTTTTAATCTTCAGTATTATAAGAACGATCTCCAGCATCACCAAGACCAGGAATTATATATTTATCTTTATTTAACCCTTCATCAATTTGAGCAATGTATATATCTACATCTTGATGTTTTGAATGGAGAGTTTCTAAACCATCAGGTGAACCGATAATATTTAAAGCTATGATTTTAGAAGGCATTCTGGATTTTATAAGTTCAATAGCATCACACATGGAACCACCTGTAGCTACCATTGGATCAACTAAAAGTATGGTTTTACCTTTACACTCAGGCAATCTATCATAATACAGTATACTTTTATGTGTTTCTTCATCACGTTTCATTGCTAAAAAACCTGCAGTTACATTTGGAATAAGCTCCATGGCACTGTCTAGCATAGGCATACCAGCTCTTAGAACAGTAACAACTATAATATCTTCTTCATCTATTGTTTTATAATTTTTATTGCCAAGCCAAGTTGATGTTTCTTTATCTATTAAAGGAAACTCTTTTAAAGCTTCGTATGTAAGTTGTTTTGTTAATTCTGATATTGTATGTCTAAATTGAGGTGCTTTAGTGTTTTTATCTCTAAGGTGTGTGATAAGTGTTTTTGTAAGGGGATTTGATAGCTCAAATATCATAATAGATTACTTTATCTTTATATAAAAGAGAATTAATAATTCTCTTTTACAAACTCTGCTATTCTTTGTATACCTTCACGAATTGTGTCTATACCAGTTGCAAAACTTAGTCTGAAGTATCCAGGAGTACCGAATGCTTCACCAGGAACTACTGCTACTAGTTTTTTATCAAGTAGATCTTTAGCAAATGTTAGAGTATCTTCTGTAATCTCTTTTGTATTTACAAAAAGATAAAAAGCACCGTCTGGTTTTATTACACTTAGACCGTCTATCTCATTTATAAGTTTCACAGCTTCATCTCTACGCTCAATGAATGCTTCTTTCATCATAGCAATATCAGCATCAGCACTTCCGTCAAGTCCTGCGATAGCTGCATATTGAGTTATAGAGTTAATGTTTGACGTACTTTGAGATTGTAGTTTTTTAGTAGCTTTTACAAGTTCAGTGTCTGCTGCTGCCATATAACCAAATCTCCAACCAGTCATTGCTACTGATTTTGATAAACCGTTAATAGTAATAGTACGTTTATACATATCATCACTGATAGCTGCACATGAAGTAAATTCACCATCGTATGTAAGTTTTTCATACATCTCATCACTAGCTACTAAAATATCAGTACCTTCTAACACTTTTGCAAGTGCAGTTAGTTCATCTTTTGAGTAAACTGCACCTGTAGGGTTTGACGGTGTAGTTAAAATTAACATTTTTGTCTTAGGTGTGATAGCATTTTTAAGTTGCTCAGGAGTTATTTTGAATCCTGTTTTGTCATCAGTGTGAATCTCTACAACTTTACCGCCGCAGTATTTAACAAGCTCTGGATATGTAACCCAGTATGGAGCAGGGATGATAACTTCAGCACCATCTTCTATAGTAGCAGAAAATAGATTGAATAAAGTATGTTTAGCACCGTTGTTAGCTATGATTTGATTTGGCTCGTAAGTTAAGCCGTTATCTCTTTGTAGTTTTCCTGCAATAGCTTTTCTAAGTTCAGGAACACCATCAACCGCAGTGTATTTAGTACGTTCATCATTAATTGCTTTAATAGCAGCATCTTTAATAACTTGAGGAGTTCCAAAATCTGGTTCACCGGCAGAGAAACTAAGTATATCTTTACCTTCAGCTTTTAACTCTTGTGATAAAGTAGTTATAGCTATTGTAATAGACTCAGATAGCGAATTTATGCGATTAGTCATAATATCCCTTTTAATGCAAAATATATCGGGAATTATACTGAAAAAAAGTGATATTTGTTATTAATTTTTCATCGCTTTGATGAAATTTTCGTATATGTGTTCCAATTCTAAATCTTGTTCGAGTACCTCTTTATTATCTTCATGTAAAATGTGTTCTAATATAGCAACTCTTTTAAGTAAGTATTCAAACATCTCTTTGTTAATATCTGGAAGCATATTATGCATAAATGGATCTTTACATCTTCCTTTTGCAATTACATGAGCAGGTATTCCTATCGCTGTTGAGCATTCAGGAACAGGTTTTACTACAACAGAGTTTGCGCCGATTTTTGCATTTGCACCGACTACAATATTTCCTAAAACTTTTGCACCAGCACCTATAACGGCACCTTTACATATAGTAGGGTGACGTTTGCCGTGTTCTAATGAAACACCGCCTAATGTAACACCTTGATATATTAAAACATCATCTTCAATTATTGTAGTCTCACCGATAACTACACCGATACCGTGATCGATAAATACACGGCTACCAAGTTGTGCAGCTGGGTGAATTTCAACATTTGTCATAAATTGTGAAAATCCTGATATCATTCTTGCAAGTCTTTTGAAATCAGCTTTATAAACACGGTGTGCAACTCTATGCCAAGCTACGGCCCAAATTCCACGATAGTTGAATAAAAAGTCAACCCACGAATTTAGAGCAGGGTCGTTTTTGTATGCGTTTGAAAAATCTTCTTTAATATATCTTATAATGCCCACAATATAACCTTAATATGTTGTTCTTAGATAACCATTTTGTTTTAAATATGTATTTAATTGTGCTAGTGTATCAGCTTTTTCTTGTGTTGTGATAAATTCACTTTGAAGAATATCATTTTCAAGTTTATTTAAAATACTTTTACCGGAGTAACCTATGTCTTCTAATATATCTAAAATATTTTCAGATTCTATTCCGTTAGAGATGTTGTAGCCATCTTCTGTAATATTTATTGTATATTCATTGGGTCTGCTGAAAAGATTATGATTCATTCCAAGAGTTTCCTGATAAGCACCCACATTGAAAAAACCTAAAAAGTATTCTTCGTTATCTAGATCAACATCATGTAGATGAAGAGGTTTTGAAGGATTAAAACCAATCTCTCCGTCACTATCACAAGTAATATCCCATAATGATGCTGCACGAATAGGTTTTTTTTCTAAATTATGGATCGGCATAACCGGAAAGTCCTGTTTAATACCCCAGTAATCAGGTAAGCTTTGAAATATAGAAAGATTAACCAAATATCTTTCTTGAAGTCTTGTCTGAAGCAATTCAAGTTCACGTGAACCTTCAAAACCTTCAATATATAGTGCTTTTTTAATAATGTTGTGAACTAAAATTTCAGCATTTGATCTGTCCTGAAGATCTATATATCCAAGATCAAACAGTGTAAATAGTGATTCTTGATGATCGAGTGCATCGTGAAGATACTCTATTGATGTCTTAGAAGATATTAGATCATTAAGAGATACCAGCTCTTGAACTAAAGGTGGATTGACGTCTTTTAGGTTTAGTAATCTTTCATGGTAATCCTGAGAAAACAACTCTAACACAGGTGCTACAAGAAGGGCATGTGAAGCAACTACATAGCGACCTGACTCAGTGTAGATATTTGGATGTTTAATGTTCTTTGCATCCATAATCTCACCAAGTAAAAAAACAACTGAGCTTGAAAACTCTTTAATAGAGTAGTTGTGAGCTTGTGAGTTCTCATGCTGATCATACTCTACGGCAAGTCCACCACCAATATTGATATTTTCTAAAGACTGGGCACCCATCATTCTAAGTTCAGCGTAGATATTTCCTGCTTCACGAAGAGCTTTTTTAAGTGGTGCAATATCTGACATTTGAGAACCGATATGGAAGTGAATCATACTAAGTGAATCAAGTAGGTCAGCTTCTCTTAAAAGTGCTACGGCTTCGATGATTTCAGTAGATGTAAGTCCAAATTTGGCATCCATTCCACCACTCTTAGCCCAAGCACCGCTTCCAGCACTGTGCAGTCTAATTCTAATACCGATATTTGGTACTTTAAAGTTTGTATTTTTAGCTACTTCAATGATCGTCTCAAGCTCATTAAGACCCTCAATAGTAAGTGTTATATTATGACCACAACTTACACCTATAAAAGCAATTGTAATCATCTCCTCATCTTTAAATCCGTTTACAGTGATGTTTGTTCCAGCTTCTACCTGGCTCATAGCCAAAACAAGTTCAGCTTTACTACCTGCTTCAAGCCCGTAGTTAAACTCTTTACCTTGCTCAGTAATTGCTTTTATAGCATTTGGAAACTGATTTACTTTCAGTGGGAACACTGCATTGAACGAACCGTTGTAGTTATTTTCAGACATCGCATTGTTAAAGTTTGTATACAGGTTTTTTATTTGCTTTTTAATCAGGTGTGGAAATCTAAGCAGCATAGGACCTCTGATCCCACCTGAGCGAATCTCTTGCACTATGTTTATAACTGAAGGTTTTGATTTGTAGTTTAGTTTAACTTCACCATCTCTTATTTTGAAGTCATTGTTTGAGAAAATATCTATACCGTAATTATTCATCTGTCAAAATTCTTCTATATTGATTGTTTTTTCTGATTTGTCTTCAAGATCTTTTATGGTAAAGGTACCTTTTTCAATCTCATTAGAGCCTATGATACAGAAGTATTTAGCATTAACTTTATCAGCCATTTTCATATGGTTTTTAAAGTTTTTAGCTTTGTATTCTATAGTTACTTTGTCTGTTTTTCTTTTTTTGTGAGCTAAAGAAACTACAAGATCAACACCTTCATCATCCATAGCACCTATATAATAACCTTCAGGTTTAGATTCCGGCATCTCTATAAGTTCTAACAGTCTCTCAATCCCCATAGCAAAACCAACTGCAGGTGTCGGCTTTCCATCCAAAAACTCTACTAGTCTGTCGTATCTTCCACCACCGGCAATTGCACTCTGGCTTCCTATATTGTCACTTACAAATTCAAAAGCAGTTTTAGAATAGTAATCAAGTCCACGAACTAGGTTAGTATCGATCTCATAGCTTATACCGTTTGTATCTAAAATCTCTTTTAGTTTTGTAAAGTCGCTGTCACACGATTCACAAAGGTTATGAACTAACTTTGGAGCACCTTCATAAAGAGTCTGACAAGAACCGTTTTTACAATCAAGCACACGGATAGGATTTGTATCTAGGCGTCTTACACAATCCTCACAGATACCGTCTTCACACTCTTTTACAAATCTTACAAGATTATCGCGATATGTAGGCATACACTCTTTACATCCAAGAGAATTTAATTGTAGTCTGTAACCGATACCTAGTTTTTTTAGGATATCTGAAACCATCATGATCATATTTGCATCTTCATAAACGCTCTCTTGTCCAAAACTCTCAACACCGAACTGGTGGAATTGTCTTAGACGACCTTTTTGAGGACGCTCGTATCTAAACATAGGACCGTGGTAAAAATAACGGTGATTACCACCCGCACGATCTAGTTTCTTTTCTATAAACGCACGAACAACACCTGCAGTACCTTCAGGACGAAGACATACATCATTTTCACCTTTATCAATAAACTGATACATCTCTTTTCCGACAATATCACTAGATTCACCGACACTTCTTTTAAATAGAGCAGTCTCTTCTAACAGAGGAGTCTCTACAAAGTGAAAACCGTAGTTTTGAGCTATAGTCGTAGCTGTTTTTATAAAGTACGTATAACGTTCATAATCCTCACTTAGAATATCGTTCATCCCTCTTAGTGATTTAATCATTTATATCCTTCATATTATTTAATATTTCTTTAGTTATTTCATCAATTTTTTTAGTAGCATCAATCTCTACAAGTTCCAGGTTTAGGAGCTTTGCAGCTTCTATGATGGCATCTTGTATATTTAAAAGGTACTCACTACCGCGTAATTCAATTCCATCGAGTTCTTTTTGAGATAATCTATACTCTAATTCCTCTTTAGTAAGACGAAGTAAGAACACCTTCTCTGGGTAAGTATTGTTTGTGGCAAAGTTGTTTAGACTTACTAGATCCTCTTTTGAAATCTCACCTTGAATAAGAGCATACGCTACACCGCTTACTGCACTGCGATCAGATATGATCATCTTATCAAGATTTGGTTCTATTACCTCTTTTAGATGTTCGGCACGATCAGCTAAAAAAAGTAAAAATTCTGCTTTTTTGCTTTGTGCGCGAGCACTTAAAACGATCTCTCTAATCTCTTTACCGATCTCTGTAGCACCAGGTTCTTTTGTAATTACAGCATCAGGGTAGTTCTTTTTTAACTCACTTATCTGAGTGCTTTTACCGGCAGTGTCAATTCCCTCTATTGCAATGTACATGAATCCATACTTCCTATTATCTCCTGAACCTCTTTTGGCAGTAGGTGAGATGTTTTACCTTCAAACGATAGAAGTCCTCTTACTATAGATGAGCTGATAAATGCGTGTTTTAGTTTTGGCATCAAATAAACAGTTTCTATCTGATCATCTAAAGAGTTGTTTAAATAGCCTAGTTGTAGTTCGTATTCAAAGTCACTAACGGCACGTAAACCACGGATCAGTATCCCTGCATCATGTTCTTTTGATAACTCAACAGTAAGATTGTCAAAACCTACAACTTTAACGTTTTTTAGATCTTTTACGGCAGCTTCAGTCATCTTTATACGTTCATCTAGCGTAAACATAGGTTTTTTATCTGTCGATAGTGCTACGGCTACAATAACTTCATCAAACAAGTTAAGTGCACGCTCGATAATATCAAAATGCCCGTTTGTGATAGGATCAAAAGTCCCCGGATATAATGCTATTTTTCTATTTCTCATATTTTATAAATCCTCTTGCCATCTTTTGTACAGGTTGTTTTCTATTCCTAAGAGATCAAACCATTTTCCAATTATAAAATTTTCCATATCATCTAAGGTTTGCTGCTCTGAATAGTAAGCTATAACAGGCGGTGCTATAACTACACCCAAAGTGGCTAGTTTTTGCATGTTTTCCAGTGCTATGGCTGAAAAAGGCATTTCACGTGGAGCTAAGATAAGTTTTTTTTGCTCTTTAATCATAACGCTTGCACATCTTGTAACTAGGTTGTCACTTATGCCGCATGCTATTTTTGCCAAAGTGTTCATACTGCACGGTGCAATTATCATAGCATCTACACCGAATGAACCAGAAGATATACTTGCCGATATATCTTCATTGTCATGTAAAATAGCACCAAGTTCTTTTTCTTGTACAGTTAATGAGTTTTTCGTAAAGATAAAATGTTTTTCTATAGTATCTGGCAGTAGTTTAAGCGTTTTTAACCCTAAGTTTACACCGCTTGCTCCACTTGTTGCCACGACTATTTTGCGTTTACTCATTTTATCTCAACCCTTTGTTTTGCAACAACTCTAGCTTTTAATCTCTTTCCGTCGCTTTTTTGAACCGTTATTATATCATTTAACTTACCACTTTGTAATGCTTTTGCTGCAAAAGATATACTCATTCCAGAGTTATTAACAAATACGGTGACTTGAGTATCTCTTTTTACCAAATTTAGTTTTTTTACATCTCTTCTAGTGATGTGTGTATCAGCCTTTAGTCTGTATTTTGCTTGAAACTTTGATTGTTGCAGTTTTTGTAGTGGCATTGCACGAAATTTTTCTAATTTTACAAGCTGAGTTTTACAATTAAACATTGATAGCTCTTCATCTCTTGAGATGTTTTTTTTAGCTTTTAAAACGTTTAGATCTGCATCTATAGTGTAGTTGAAAAAATATTTTTTGTTTTGATTGTCCTCTATGCTAAGGACTCCCTCATTTGAGAGGTGGTTTCTATCTCTAATATCTACAGTGTAAGTGTCTGGAAGATACGGCATGTAAGATCTTGGGTTTACACTTACTTTTTTGATGTTTATATGTTGGTATTTTGTTTTATAGTGATTAATTAGGAAAGTTTCTATTTTTGACGTGTCAATAGGGCTGTTTAACTCAAAGTAGATATAGTTTGATTCAATACTAAAGTTTTTAAAACCGTTGTCTATAAATAGTTTTTTCAGTTGTGAACGTTTTATTCTAAGTGAGTATTTATGGTTTGGAATCTCGTAAAGTTTGATGTTTTTTTGATTTTTGAAAAAAAGCGAAGAGTTTATGTCATGAGAATCTATATAGTAAGTTTGCTTTATGTATTCGAGTGCATAAATGTTAAGCGATAAAAGTAAAAATAAAACTGTTTTTAAAACCATAAAGCAACTTTTCTAATATTTTTTTAGAATTTTAACATAAAGAGGGAACTTGGTTTTAGTTCCCAGATATCATACTTGAGATGATCCCCTTATCTTTTTTGATCTCTGCAACTACAACACCAATTATATGAAGAGGTATGAAGCCTAAAAATATAAATGATAAAATTTCATGAAACTCTTTTATAGAGTGCAGGGTATCTTTAGAAAATTCAAAAAGATCCTTTTGATTTAAAACAACACCTGCTATAGCGATCATTATAAGCATTGCATAAACAACTTTGTAGCCTATATATACAAGTTTTTTGTGTAGATCAGTGTCTGTAGGGTACTCAAAACCTTTTTTCAATACCATAGCAATTCTAACAAGTAGAAGAAAAACAAGAACATACCCTAAGATTATATGCCATTCCCACATTGGTGCACGTATAGCTTTTGCAATGGTTGCTGCTTGATCTGCTGCGATCTCTATACCAAATTCGTTTAGCTTGTCGATGATCACCTGTGAGTTTGTACGCCAGCTCAAAAAGGTTTTTCTTAATATAACCGTCGCTGCCATTCCAAACAGTGTAAAAGCAAATAACCAGTGCCATACTCTTAATACTAATGAATACTCTCTCATTGACAAATCCTTAATCGATATAATTTTGTCTTATTTTACAGTATATAAAGTTAATTTCTCTTTTTGTTTTTTATAATTTTGTATATAATTGCTGTACAAGAGATATTGATTTCATAATTTTAAAGGAAAAAAGATGGATGATATGATTTACCCTGCGTCACTAGTTATAGTAGCGGCTTTGGCGTTTATATTTTATAGAAATAAAAGTATGATAATGATGTTGGTGGTTTTAGCTGTTGGGGCTTATATAGTTTTTTCTCACGAAACAGGTTACTCTAGTGCTAATCTAAAGAGTCAGATAGCAGAGAGCATAGATGAGTCTGTAAAAGATTATGACAAGTCTCACAATATGGGTTTATCTAAAGACGAAGAATAGTCTAAATAAAAATTGATTGTTTTGAAGTATAAGTAGTAATATGGATTGGATTTGAGTAAATTAAACTAGTTATATAAAATTGTTAATACCGTTTATTGTTTTATGTATACTAGTTTTGATTAATTAGTTTGATCCATTTTTCTTTTTTATCATTTATTTCTTGTCTTAAATTCTCAGAAAGAAAAGATGTATTATCTTTTCTTAATTTGTATTCTTGAGTGAATTTATTTATATAGTTTACTTTAAACAAACTATACATTTTTTCAACGCTTGAGTTCTTATCACAATAACTTTTCTTGTTTTCTTTATGCCACATATTAGTTAAATCATCTATTAATTCATTTACTAAACCATAATCATAAAGGTTGGCATTTACATCAATATGTTTTTCATTTTCTTTTGTCTTTTCAATAAGTTCTTCTGTAATGGCAAACTTATTTCTAGCATTTCTTTCAATACCATATCCTTCTTTAATCATGCTTGTGTTTTTTTTATGTTCTTGAATAAAATAAACAATACATTCCCTAGCTATTCTGATTTGAACATCAGATTTAAATATATCAGCAGGACTTTGAGCATAAACAAATTTTTTAGAAGATTTTTCAAGTTCACTTTTATAAAAATCTATTCTCAAGTCGTTATATACTCGCTCTCCATAATATGTATGAAAAGTTTTATCATATTTTTGTTCTTTATCTAGGTAAAGTAATGTGAAATTTATAAGTAGCATTAAAATAGGAAAGGATATATACAGAAATAAAATAAATAATACTATGTATAATATACTTTCTCCAAGTGAGTTACGATGTTGTTTTATGTCTTCTTTATTCTTAAAAAAATAGTCATTTGAATTTTTCATTTTTTTATCCTATCAGAATTAAAAATAATATCATTAAACAATAAAACTCATATTAAAGTTATCATCAAATATTCTATGTTTTGGAACATTGTGGTTATTGATAGTTTTCTGTATTTCCGTATTGTTCAAAGAAGAAAAAATAGAAATACCAACAAATTCTTAGGATTTTTGTAATTTTAAATGTAAAAGTATTATATGATAGGAATGTTTAGTGGTACCAGCGGGGGGATTTGAACCCCCACACCCGAAGGCAACGGATTTTGAATCCGTCGTGTCTACCGTTCCACCACGCTGGCTTGGAGACGAAATAATATTAGTTTATAGCTTAATTACTAATTATTTTACAAATTTTTGCCGATATGGAACTAGAATTGCTATATTTTTTTAAATAATAAATATATAAGTGAACAATAACAGCAACACGGAGGTGCGTTATGCGTATTTCATCAAGTATGTATTATAAAAGTTTGTATTCTAAGAATAATTCAAATCTTCAGAATAAACTTTTTGATGTAAACAAACAAATTGCAAGTGGTCTTAGCATTCAGTATGCACATAATGATGTAAGAAAATTTGCAGAAACAATGAGACTTGATAATGAGATCGAAGGTCTTGGACAGATCATCCAAAGTACTGAGAGTGGCTTTAAAATGGCTAACCAGACTGACCAAGTTTTAAATGAATTCACAACTACTATGGATCGTATGCGTGTCCTTATGATAAACGCTGCTAACGGTATACATAGTGACGGTTCACTGGATGCAATTGCAGATGAATTAAGAGTTGTTGAGGAACACTTTAAAAATCTAGCAAATACATCTATTAACGGTCAGTATCTGTTTTCAGGATCAGCAGTTGACGTTAGACCAATTTCACCCGATGGAACATATATGGGTAACGGTGGCTCTATGGCTTCTTTTACGGGTTCTAAAACAGAGCAACAGTACAACATATCAGGTGAAGAGTTATTCTTAGGTGAGAAAGCTTTAGTAAGAAGACGTGTAACAACTAATGTAATAAATGAAAACTTAGTTCAAAGCTTCCCTCCAGGTAACACTGAAGTAACTGAAGGTACTCACATAACTCCAGACAATTCTATTAGACAGCTAATGGGTGATACTGATGGAGCAAATGCTAACCTTAAACACCACTTTTATATTCGCGGTGTAAAAAGTGACGGTACAGCTTTTAATAAAGAGATACTTATGTCAGATACAGATACGGTTCAAGACCTAATGGATCAAATCGGTAATGCATACGGAAATACAAATGCTCTTACAGTAGTTGATATTAGTATGAATCTTAATGGTCAGATTGTTATAGAAGACAAAAGACAGGGTTCAAGTAAACTAGAGTTTCACATGGTTGGTGCAACAGACTTCGATGAAGCAGGACCTGACTTTGCAGATATTAACGATGCTGCTGCTTATGGTGCAAATGTTGGTCAAATAGACAACCTTGATGGTGGAGAAACTATTTTTAATAACTTTGTTATCGGTGCGACACCTCCTGGACTGTTTGTAAAAGAGTTTGTTAAGTCTGATTACAACACTGTATCTGGACTAAATGTGAGTGCATTAGCATATGACAGAACTTATTTTGAAAAAGATGCTGCAAATATAAAAGGTACAATTCCTCAAATTATTCGTGATGGAAATGGTTTTGCTACAGAATCAACTAAACTATCTGAAGTTGCAGATCTAACTCAAGGTACAGCAGGTACATTAGATGGTACACAGCTTTCAATGGTTGGAGTAGACGTAAACGGTGCAGCACTAAATGTTCAAATTGATCTAAATACTGCAGGTTCTACATTTTCATTAGATGGTGGTATAACAAACTACGATATTTTTGATATGGACCCTGCAGGTAGAAAAGCAGTTCCTGCAGATGAAATGACATATCAGCAACTACTTGATGTTATAAACATGGTTACATCAGGGCAGATTCCTGCTACAACTAATGTAGATACTGATTATGATACAGCAATAGAATCATCAAATCTTGTAAGTAGTATACATATGGATTATGATGGAAAAATTTCGTACCAACAGCTTAACGTTTCAAATACTTTAACTGAGATTTCACTTTTTGACAGTAACAGTGGAGATTTCTCTGTAGGTGCTGACTCATCAGTTATGTCTTTTAATTCAAATAACGCAGTAGAGGTAAGAGATCCAAAAACTGACTTTTTTAAAGTACTAGACACGATGATAACGGCTGTCGAAGATCATAAGCTATACGCAGATGCATCTATAGGTACTACAAGAAGTGTTGGTATTGAAGACGCCATAGCAATGATAGACGACTTACAAGATCATGTATTACGTTCACACGCTAAGGTTGGTTCTCAAGTTAATGCTTTAACTAGTTCACTAGAGCGTACTGAAATACTTGAAATAAGTGCTATGACACTACGTTCTAAAACAATTGATACGGATTTGGCAGAAGCATCGTTAATGCTAACTCAGCTATCAATAAACTATGAGTCAATGCTCTCAACAGTAGGAAAAGTTTCTAAGCTAAATCTAGTTAACTATCTATAAAAGTGGAACATTTTTGGCTATACTTCCTTTAATTATTTAATATATTTAAAGGTCGTTTATTTGAAAGAAACTCTTTTTATACTTGTTTTTGGAATACTTATATACCTAGGTTTTGCCACTATTTTAGGAGATGTTTCCCTAATGGGGAAATACGGAACTTTTTTTGCCGCATTAAATCATAAATATTTCGGTTACTTATCTTATGTTTATCTGTTCGTTTTTTTAATCCCTCTATATAAATTTTACAAAGATACAACACTTGATCTTAGAAAACTAGAAATAGTTATCTCTTCTTTTTTAATGTTTTTCTCTTTTTTACTTTTCCAGGCTATTGTGATTGATGGAGAGTTTAGAGGTGTATTTGCAGGTGATTTTGTAGACTTTTTAAGACCTTACATAGGGTTGTTTGGTTTATGGGTATTTTGGGCGATTATCCTTCTTGTTTCAACAATAATCATTATAGATAAAGGTATGCATGAGATAGTAGATGTATTTACTGATTTTATCAAGTCTAAAAAACAAGAAAAAAAGATAGAAAAACAAGTTAATGAAGTGAAAGAAGATCTTGAAGATTCATATATTGAAGACAGGTATGATGAACTATATGATGAGTTGGTAGAGGACGATGAAGCACCTTGGGATATAGAGACTCCAACTTATATGAGACAAGACGAAAATGATGAAGACAGTAGCTCAAAAATCAGACTTATTAAGAAAAATGAGCCAGAAACTGTAAAAAAAGATGAGATAAAAGTAGAAGAGAGCTTTGAAAAACCACATAATATTGTAGAACTTGCTTCAAAAGTCAAAGAACAGAAGCATTCTCTAATTGTAGATGAATTAGAAGAAAATACAAAGCTGTTAGAGACGATAGAAAAAGGTACAAGTGAAAAACCTACTAATTTTAAACTTCCAAAAATAGACTTTTTACAAAAGCCTCAAACAAAATCTAAGAGTATTGACGAGAGTGAACTTGATGAAAAGATCCAATACCTAATAGAAAAACTAGCACACTTTAAAATTGAGGGTGATGTAGTTCGTACATATGCAGGACCTGTTGTTTCAACTTTTGAGTTTAAACCTGCAGCAAACGTAAAAGTAAGTAAGATATTAAATTTACAAGATGACTTGGCAATGGCGTTATCAGCTGAGACTATTCGTATTCAAGCTCCAATCCCTGGTAAAGACGTAGTTGGTATTGAGATACCAAATGATACTGTCGAGACAATTTACTTACGTGAAATTTTAGATGATAAGTTGTTTAAAGAGTCAAAATCATCTCTTACGATCGCACTTGGAAAAGATATCGTAGGGAAACCTTTTGTGACTGATCTTAAAAAGCTTCCACACTTGCTTATAGCTGGTACTACTGGTAGTGGTAAAAGTGTAGGTATAAATGCTATGATCCTTTCACTTTTATATAAGAACTCACCTGATCAGCTAAGACTTTTAATGATCGATCCTAAAATGCTTGAATTTTCAACATATAACGATATTCCGCATCTTCTTACACCGGTTATAACTAAGCCAAAACAGGCAATAGTTGCTCTTAACAATATGGTTAACGAGATGGAGAGACGTTATGAGCTTATGGCTGATACTCGTACTAAAAACATAGAGAACTACAATGAAAAGATGAAAAAGACAGGCGGAGAGCCTTTTCCTTTTATTGTTGTGGTTATTGATGAGCTTGCTGATCTTATGATGACAAGCGGTAAAGATGTTGAAATCTCTATTGCACGTTTAGCGCAAAAATCACGTGCCTGTGGTATACACTTGATCGTAGCTACTCAAAGACCGAGTGTTGATGTTGTAACTGGGCTTATCAAAGCCAATCTACCTTCTCGTATATCATATAGAGTAGGGCAGAAGGTTGATTCTAAGATCATTTTAGATCAGATGGGTGCAGAATCACTTTTAGGTCGTGGTGATATGCTTTTCACTCCTCCTGGTGCACCTGCGCTTGTACGTTTACATGCACCTTGGGCTACAGAAGATGAGATCGAAGAGATCGTAGAGTTTATAAAAGCTCAAAGAGAGCCTAACTACGACAAAAGCTTTTTAATAGAGGAAGAAGAGGGTGCATCTGGCTCTGCTAGTGATAGTTATGAAGAGTTAGATGAGTTGTTTGAAGAAGCGAAGCGCGTAGTTCTTACTGATAGAAAGACATCTATATCTTATCTTCAAAGAAAGCTGCAGGTTGGTTATAACCGCTCAGCTAGAATTATAGAACAGCTTGAAGGAGAGGGTATTCTTTCAGCTCCAAATACAAAAGGTATGAGAGAGATCCTTTAATGCCTAAAGCTCAGCTTGTTTTTACCAGATATAAAAACTCATATAAAGTTGATATACCAAATCTTGAAGAGCTAAGCGTGGAGCAGATAAAAGAGCTGCAACATTTCGTATCTTTTAGAAATGGTATGTTTGATTTTAATAATTACAGTTTTACTATCCAAAAAACTCTTGAATATGATGACTTTTTTAAATTGATAAACGAATTAAAAATAGAAGCTACATGCGAAGAAAACAGAAAACAATTTAAAGAAGTAGCTAGGGTTGGTTTTGGACAGTATAAAGGTATGCCTGTGTCTGATCTGCCTGATTCTTATCTTTTATGGCTAAAAAATAATTATCACGGCGAGCAGAAAGATATCTTTTTAGCAGAGATATCCAGACGCAAACTCTAAGGCGCTTTAAAAAACTTGCTAAACTCTGCAGGAAAAGGGAAAACTATTGTATTAGTTTTATCACTTGATATATCACTCATTGTCTGAAGATATCTAAGCTGTATACCCAAGTCGTTTTTAGATAGTATCTCTGAAGCCTCAAGAAGATTTTTACTAGCTTCTAGCTCACCTTTTGAATTGATCACTTTTGCACGACGTTGACGCTCAGCTTCAGCTTGTTTTGCAATAGCGCGTATCATGCTCTCATCAAGGTCTATATGTTTGATCTCAACATTAGATATCTTAATCCCCCATGCATCTGTTTGTTTATCTAAGATCTCTTGTATATCTGCATTTAGCTTTTCACGCTCTGCCAACATCTCATCTAGCTCATGTCCACCTAAAACAGAACGCAAAGTTGTTTGGGCAAGCTGGCTTGTCGCTGAATAAAAATCTTCCACTTGAATAATGGCCTTCTCGGCGTCAATTACACGAAAATATACTACGGCATTTACATGAACGGAAACATTATCATGTGAGATAACATCTTGTGTAGGTACATCCAAAACTATAGTACGTAGATCAACTCTAACCATTTGTTGAACATAAGGGATCAAAATTATTAATCCGGGACCTTTTATGCCTGTAAAACGCCCAAGTGTAAAAACGACGCCTCTTTCATACTCTCTTAGTATACGAATAGACATCGCTAATAATATGATAATAAAAACAGTTATATACATCCCTGTTGCAGGTACATCAAAATACATCTTTTACTCCTTAATTGGTTTAACTTCAAGTATAAGGTCTGAGATATTTAAAATCTCAACCATTTGCCCAACACTTAATTTACTTTGGCTTTTTGCACTCCATGTTTCACCGTGACAATGAACGTAGTATTTATCTCCTTTGACATCTGTCACTTCTGCCATACTGCCAATCATCTCCTCTATACCGCTTACAATTTTTGCAGACCTTGAACCTATAAATAGTTTCATAACAAATATAAAAAAAGCTAAGCTGACCAATGTGAAAGATATTACTAGGGGTATAGATACACTGCTTCCAAGTGTTTGAGCATCAAACAACAGAACCGAACCAAAAGCAAAAGATATAACACCGCCAATACCCAGCACTCCAAATCCTGCAACAAGCACTTCTGCAATCATAAAGCTTATGCCAAGCAGTATTAAAAGAAGACCTGCGTAGTTAAAAGGAAGTATATTTAGTGAATATAGTGCTATTACTGCAGATATAGCACCAACAACGCCTGGAACTATCGCTCCAGGATTCATTAACTCAAAAAATATACCGTATATGGCAATTAAAAGAAACATATACGCCATATTCGGATCACTTACTATTGATAGAAAACGCGTTTTAAAATCTGCTTCAAAAGTTATAATGGTCGCATTGTCTGTTTTTAGTGTTATATTTTTATCTGATACTTTAACGCTCATGCCATTAAGTTTATGAATTAAATCATCCGTATCCTCAGCTATTAGGTCTATAACATTGTTTTTTAGTGCATCTTTAGCGGAGAGACTCTTGGACTCTTTTACAGCTTCTAGTGCCCAAGAAACATTACGATCGTTTATTTGAGCTAGACTTTTTATATATGCCATAGAGTCATTAATAGCTTTTTTCTCCAGTGTAGATGTTTTAGACGCATTTGAATCAGCTTGCTCAGAAGAGGGCATCATATTAACAGGCGTAGCTGCACCAAGGTTTGTTCCTGGAGACATTGCTGCAACATGTGAAGCATAAAGTATATAAGTACCAGCACTTGCAGCACGTGATCCTTTTGGATATACATAAGTTACGACAGGGATATTAGAACTAAGAATCTCTTGTATTATCTCTCTCATAGATGTAGATAATCCACCTGGTGTATTTAGCTCTAAAAGTATTATATTTGCATTTTGTTTTTTTGCAGAAGCCATTACCTCTTTTACGTAGTTGCTGCTAGCAGGGCCTATTGCTCCGTCAATACTAAATTTCATTATTACAGGGGTATTACTAAAGAGAGGTATGGTTATTAGAAGTAAAAATAAGAGTAAACGTAACATATTCGTCCACCTATGTATATAAATATTAAAAAACTTAATAAAAGACAATCATACTAAGATAGATAGTTAAAGTCAAGTTGAAGGTTTTACAAGAATGTAATTATGTATAATTCGTTATTAATATTTTTTAGGAAGTTAGATGAAAAATGAAGAGATTATAAAAACAATTAAAGATACTTACAGCAGAGATATAAGAAAGCAACTGGTTAAATCAGTGATAAAGAATGAAAAAGATAACGACAAAGAAGCCATAGAGTCTTCGTATAAAGTTGTTGATCAGATTTTTTCATACGTTATAAGTGAACTTGGGTGGACATTTTCTTCAGATAGTAACTCTTGGAACGATACACCGCTTCAAATTATGCTAGAAGTGTTTCCAAATATAGACAAAACTAAATGGTTTGAAGAGAAATTATTACAGGTAAAAAGCTCCATAAGCTTAAAAGGCGGCAAATAGTGTTACCTAAGTAAACATTATTGAAAAATTATGCATTAATTATGTAACTTTTAGTAACGTGAGTGTTAAACGGAGATTTTATTAGGTTATAATTTTTCAAATTTAAACTTAAGGGTTAACTATGGCATTTTTAAATGACTATAAAGCACATACAGAAGAGAGAGCTGCTCTTGGTGTACCACCATTAGCGCTAACAGCTGAGCAAACAGCTGAACTTGTTGAACTATTAAAAGCCTCACCAATTGTAGAACAAGACTATGCAATGGATATTTTTGAAAATAAAATTCCTGCAGGTGTTGATGACGCTGCCTATGTAAAAGCTGCATTTTTAAATGATGTAGTACAAGGTAACACTAAATGTGATGCTATCGATGCTGTAAAAGCATGTGAAATTTTAGGAAAAATGCTTGGTGGATTTAATGTAACTCCACTTGTTGAAGCACTTAAAATAGATGGTGATGTTGCGAATACTGCAGCAGAGCAGTTAAAAAATACAATCCTAGTATATGATGCATTTAATGATGTAAAAGCATTAATGGATGCTGGAAATGCTAAAGCTAAAGAGGTTGTAGAATCTTGGGCTAACGGTGAGTGGTTTACAAATAAACCTGAACTAGAAAAAGAGATCACTGTAACAGTTTACAAAATTCCTGGTGAAACTAATACTGATGATCTTTCACCTGCTTCAGAAGCGTTTACACGTGCTGATATCCCTTTACATGCTAACTCTATGCTTGGTGCTCGTATGGAGAACCCATTAGAAACTATGGCTAGTTTAAAAGAAAAAGGTCATCCTTTAGCATACGTTGGTGATGTTGTAGGTACTGGTTCATCTAGAAAATCAGGTATTAACTCTGTTCAATGGCACATGGGTCAAGATATTCCTGGTATTCCTAACAAAAGAACTGGCGGTGTAGTAATTGGTTCAATTATCGCTCCAATTTTCTTCAACACTGCAGAAGATTCAGGATGTTTACCAATTCAAGCTCCAGTTGATGCATTAGAGACTGGTGATGTTATTACTGTTAAACCTTTTGATGGTGAGATCGTTAAAGACGGTTCTGTAGTTTCTACATTTGAGATTTCTCCTAACACTCTTCCTGATGAGATGAGAGCAGGTGGTCGTATTCCACTAATTATCGGTAAAGGTTTAACTACTAAAGCTAGAGAAGCTCTTGGTATGGCTCCAACTGATCTATTTATGGCTCCTGCACAACCTGCTGATAACGGTAAAGGTTATACATTAGCTCAAAAAATGGTTGGTAAAGCATGTGGTATTGAAGGTGTTAAGCCTGGTGTTTACTGTGAGCCTGTAGCTACTACAGTTGGTTCTCAAGATACAACTGGTCCAATGACTCGTGATGAGATTAAAGAGCTTGCAGCACTTAGCTTTGGTGCTGATATGACTATGCAATCGTTCTGTCACACAGCTGCATATCCAAAACCAGCTGATATTAAATTACAGCACACTTTACCAGAGTTCTGGACTTCAAGAAAAGGTTTCATCCTTCGCCCAGGTGATGGTGTTATCCACTCATGGTTAAACAGACTTTGTCTTCCTGATACTGTAGGTACAGGTGGAGATTCACATACTCGTTTCCCAATCGGTATATCTTTCCCTGCAGGATCTGGTCTTGTAGCATTCGCTGGTGTAACTGGTATGATGCCGCTTACTATGCCAGAGTCTGTTCTTGTAAGATTTAAAGGTAAAATGCAACCGGGTATTACTTTACGTGATATGGTTAATGCTATTCCTCACCAAGCTATTAAAGACGGTTTATTAACTGTTGAAAAAGCTGGTAAGAAAAATATCTTTGCTGGTCGTGTTTTAGAGATCGAAGGTTTAGAAGACCTTAAATGTGAGCAAGCGTTTGAGCTTTCTGATGCATCTGCTGAGCGTTCAGCTGCAGCTTGTACTGTTAAGTTAAACAAAGAACCTATCATTGAATACCTAAGCTCAAACATCGCTCTAATCGATGAGTTAATCGAGCAAGGTTACGAAGATGCAGCTACACTAGCTCGTAGACGTGACAAAATGAAAGACTGGATCGCTAATCCAGAGCTTCTAGAAGCTGATAAAGATGCAGAATATGCAGCTGTTATCGAGATCGATATGGATCAAATCAAAGAGCCAATTCTTGCTTGTCCAAACGATCCGGATGATGTTAAAACTTTAACAGAGATTCGTGAAGCTGGTTTACATACTAAGATCGATGAAGTATTCGTTGGTTCATGTATGACTAATATAGGTCTTTTCCGTGCACTTGGTGAGATCTTAAAAGGTGAGGGTGTAGTTAAAAATAAACTATGGATCTGTCCTCCTACTAAAATGGATGAGAAACAACTTACTGAAGAGGGTTATTACTCTGTATTTGGTATGGCTGGAGCTCGTACAGAGATCCCTGGTTGTTCACTATGTATGGGTAACCAAGCTCAAGTTGGTCAAGGTGCATACGTATTCTCTACATCAACTCGTAACTTTGATAACCGTCTTGGTAAAGGAAGCCAGGTTTACCTTGGTTCTGCTGAGCTTGCTGCAGTTGTTGCACTTAAAGGTGAGTTACCGACTCCTGCTGAGTATTTAGAAATAGTTGCTGGAAAAATTACTCCAGATATGACTGATTCAGTTTATAAATACCTAAACTTCAATACAGTTTCTCAAGAAGAACTGTCTGCAATGGTTAAATAAAACCATTTTAACAGCGCATTTTGCGTTGTTAACCTCTTTATAATATAATTCCCCATAATAAAAATTAAAAACGAATCAAATACTTGATTAAAAGGAAAATGTTTTGTCTAAATTAGAATTTTTAAGATATTCGGCTTTAGCTGAGGGTGCATCATGGTTGGTACTTCTTTTTATAGCTATGCCTCTTAAGTATGTATGGGGAGATCCTACATATGTAAAAATTGTTGGTATGACACACGGTATATTTTTTATAGCGCTGTTTGGATTATTACTTCAAACTTTTTTTGAACAGCGTATCTCTCAAAATGAAGGTGCTAAAATATTTATAGCTTCTTTTATACCGTTTGGAACATTTTTTACAGACAAAAGCCTTCGTGAAATTATCGCAGAGGAAAAATCTGTTAAAGTTAAATCCTAATCTCTTATAATATCAAAATCGATAGGATACTTAGGGATAAATCTATCTTTATCTATCTTGTGGTTTTGTCTCTGAGCAGAAAAAACAATTTTAACTTTGTTTTCAAACTGATCTAAAAAATATATAGATTCAACAAGCCCATTATTTGTTTTTATACTGTATTTTGTATTGTTATATACAGTGACGTAATTATCTTTAGAAATCTCTTTTGCAGTTTGTACTAAATGAAAGAAATCAAATTCACTGCTTATTCTTCTTATAATAACCTGTTCAATCTCTGGTTCAACGATTGTAGCCTCATATTTACTTATAAAAACTTGTTTTTCAATAGGGGATACATAGTTCCATGATGCATTGTCTGGTTTAGAGGCTAATATATGCCCTTTATACTTTAAAACTTTATTTTTTTCGTCTGTAATAGTTTGTGTAAAATCTGCTTCAAATGAACTTATATCAAGTAGTGAAGCATTGGCATAGTTTAGAATTAGTGCAAAAATAAATAATAATCTCATAAAACCTCTTTTTTGCAAAATTATACACAAGTAGCTATTTACATATTAATTAATATTAAACATATATGCTTATTGTTATTAATTTATGCCTTTTATTATTTTTACTATGATAAAATAATCCCAATTTCTTAGCACTATATAATTTACTATATAGTAGCTTTTCATAAGGTTGAAGATGCTACAAGCATTTATGGGTAAGATTTTTGGAACTTCCAATGATCGTGAATTAAAAAAATATAACAAAAGAGTAAAATTAATAAACTCCCTAGAAGAAAAGTATAAACAATTAAGCGATGAAGAGTTAAAAAACAGTTTTAATGAGCTTAAGCAAAGCGTTCAAAGTGGTGAAAAAACTTTAGATGATGTATTAGTAGATTCTTTTGCTATTACAAGAGAAGCCGGTGTTAGAACTTTAGGCATGCGTCATTTTGATGTTCAGCTAATAGGTGGTATGGTTCTACATGAGGGTAGAATCGCTGAGATGAAAACAGGTGAGGGTAAGACACTTGTTGCAACTCTGGCTATTGTATTAAACGCAATCAGTGGAAAAGGTGTACATCTAGTTACAGTTAATGATTACCTTGCTAAGCGTGATGGTACACAAATGAGTGCTTTATATGAATTCTTAGGTTTCAGCGTAGGAATCCTTTTAGAAGATATGTATGATCCAGAAGTAAAAAGCAAAGCATACGAAGCAGATATTACATATGGTACAAATAATGAGTTTGGTTTTGATTATCTTCGTGATAATATGAGCTACTCAAAAGATCAAATGGTTCAAAAGAAAGGACATAACTTTGTTATAGTTGATGAAGTTGACTCTATTTTAATTGATGAAGCTAGAACACCTTTAATTATCTCAGGTCCTGTAAATAAATCTATGGATGATTACCACATAGCTAACAACATTGCAAATAAAATGACAAAAGATGAGCATTTTACTGTTGATGAAAAAGATAAAGTTGTTCTAATTACGGAAGAGGGTATTACAAAGGCTGAAGAGCTGTTTGAAGTTGAAAACCTTTACTCTCCAGAAAATTCATCACTTCCTCATGCACTTGATCAAGCACTTAAAGCAAACTACCTGTTTGAAAAAGATGTAGACTATGTTGTTAATGACGGTGAAGTTGTAATTGTTGATGAGTTTACAGGTCGTTTAAGTGAAGGGCGCCGTTTCTCTGAGGGGTTACATCAGGCACTAGAGGCAAAAGAGGGTGTTGAAGTAAAAGAGGAAACTCAGACTTTAGCAGATATTACTTTCCAAAACTACTTTAGAATGTATGATAAGTTAGCAGGTATGACAGGTACTGCAGAGACAGAAGCTACAGAGTTCGCGCAAATTTATAAACTTGATGTTGTTTCGATTCCTACAAATATTCCTATTTCACGTCAAGATTTGAATGATTTGATTTACAAAACTGAAGGGGAAAAGTTCTCAGCCGTAATTAAAAAGGTTAAAGAGCTTCAAAAAACAGGACAACCTGTTTTAATTGGTACTGCATCGATTGAAAAATCAGAAGTTTTACACGAAGTACTTAAAAAAGAGAAGATTGCTCATACTGTTTTAAATGCTAAAAACCACGAACAAGAGGGTGAGATCATTAAAAATGCAGGTGCTAAGGGTGCTGTAACTATTGCTACTAATATGGCCGGTCGTGGTGTTGATATTAAAGTAAGTGATGAAGTAAAAGCTCTTGGAGGTCTATACATAATAGGTACAGAGAGACATGAAAACCGTCGTATTGATAATCAGCTTCGTGGACGTTCAGGTCGTCAGGGTGATGCAGGTACTACACAGTTTTACCTTTCACTTGAAGATAATCTCCTTCGCATATTTGGAAGTGACAAGATTAAGACTATTATGGAAAGACTTGGTGTTGAAGACGGTGAATATATAGAGTCTAAAATGGTTACACGTGCTGTTGAGAAAGCTCAGAAAAAAGTTGAAAACATGCACTACGAAGGTCGTAAACAAATTGTTGAATACGATGATGTTGCAAATGAGCAGAGAAAAATTGTTTACAAGTTTAGAAATCAACTTCTTGATCCTGAATTTGATATATTTGCAAAAATCAATGAGCTTAGATATGAGTATGTTCAAAATCTATTCTACCAAGCAGATATATTTGAAGGTTCTGCAAGAGAAGATTTTAATCTGGAAAAACTGACTAAACACATAAAAGAAGAGATCAATATGGATCTTAGTATGGAATCATTAGCAGACCTTGATTATGAAGATCTGTTAGAAAAAGTAAATACAGATATTAAAAAATCATACGATGATAAAATGGGTGTACTAGAAGCTGATATCCAAAGTGAAGTTGCACGCGAGCTTTATTTAAAAGAGTTAGATTCTGCATGGCGTGAACACTTATATGCTATGGATAATATGAAAACAGGTATCCGTTTACGTGCGTACAACCAAAAAGATCCGTTAGTTGAGTATAAAAAAGAGAGTTATAATCTTTTCAGTGAATTAATTAACGATATTAAGTTCAATACTATTAAAACTCTTCAAATAATTCAATTTAGAGTAGAATCTGCTGAAGATGAAGCAAAAAGAATGGCACAGCAGCTTGAGCTTGAAAGAAAAGCAAATGAAGCTGCCAGACAATTAAGCACTCAAGAAGATGAGCCAGAAATTTCAGCTAAAAAACCTGCTAGAAATGAGCCTTGTCCTTGTGGAAGCGGTAAAAAGTATAAACAATGCTGTGGCAAAAGTGGACCTAAAAAAGGTGTATTTGCTTCTTGAAAAATAAACTAATACCTTACTTGGTAAAAAGATTTCTTAGGTTTGATAAAGATCAGCCATTTATCTTTTTATCTGCAATGCTTGCATTTTTAGGAATATCACTCGGTGTAATGGTTTTAATCATAGCTATGGCACTTATGAATGGGTTTGACGGTGAGTTTAAAAAGAAACTTACTATTATGAATTATCCATTAACCGTATTACCTAAATTTTACGGTGCTACGAATGAAGACCTTCTTACAGAACTGCAAGCAAAGTTTCCTGATTTAAAATTTAGCCCATATGTTCAATCAGCTGTAATGGCAAGAAGCGGTTCTAAACTTGAAGGCGGATATATATTCGGTGTAAACTTTGAGGATGAAGCTAAAGTTAATAATATAGTTGCAAAAGCTATTGAGAGTGCAAATATAGGCAAATTTGATGTACTTGTAGGTAAAAGTTTAAAAGATGAATTTGATCTTTATATAAATGATAAACTTATGTACATTTTTACAAATGCCGAACCTGGTGGACTTACTGTAACACCAAGAATAAAACGTTTTGATGTTAAAGGGGTATTTGATTCAGGACTAACAGCCTATGATAAAGCGTATAGCTACACAAGCTTGGAGTCAATGCAAAAACTTTTAAGAATACCATCAAATCAGTACGACGGTATACATATATTTTCATCAAATCCTCACGAAGATATTAAAAGAATACAGGAAGTTTTACCACCTAATGCATCTGTAAAAGGGTGGTGGCAGGATAATGTGAACTTTTTTGCAGCTCTGGAGCTTGAAAAAGTTTCTTTGTTCATTGTGTTGATGCTTATCATCCTTATTGCAGCTATTAATATTATATCTTCACTTCTGATGACTGTAATGAATAGAAGAAGCGATATAGCACTTCTTATGTCCTTGGGAACTACAAGGGGTGAGATCAAGAAGATATTTTTATACCTTGGCATTGTTATTGGAATAAGCGGAATTTTAGCAGGGGTAGTATTTGGTTTTAGCGGTTTATGGATACTCTCAACTTTTGATATTGTTTCACTACCAAAAGATGTTTACCCTACAACGACTTTACCACTTGATCTAAGTCCTAAAGACTTTTTTATGATTATAACTGGCGCATTTGTAATTGTGATAGCGTCATCTTATTATCCAGCTAAAAAAGCAAGTGAAGTAGATATACTAACAGTTCTTAGAAACGAATAGAACTTATATTAATCATCCGAAAATATACTAAACGGCAATAGCAGCGTTCTTTTAATTATATTAACTGGCGCTACTATGATCTCTTTTGCAAGCATTGAATCTATATTTGGATCATCTAGTTTTCCATCTACTTTTACAGTTGTAGAGATAGAGTCTTTATTAAATAAAATATATCCAACTACAGGTATTTTAGAAGCAGCGCTGCCCAGATCTGTTTTTAGATTTAGTTCCATGTCTATAAAGTTGTCTTTTATGCTTAGCGCACCATGACCCAATATATCTAATTCGTCAGACTCCAAATAAACATCACTTACATTATATATATGGTTTTTATGTGTAAACATCATATATGCTGTTTTAGCATGAAGACCTTTAGAGTTGTATGACGGAAGTGAAAATGTAACCAACGATGGTATAGTGTTTACAAAGGCTAAAACATTGTTTAAAAGTTTGAACTCTTTAATTTTCGTATCTTTTACAAAAACTACACCTGAGAAATCATCTGTATCTCCATTTACGGAAAAGTCTAAATTTCCACCGTTAAATTTAGACATAGAAAACAAATTCTCCATGAATTTATCATTAAACCCTGTGCCGTAGAGATGAAACTTTTTATTTTTATATTTAAAACCTGCTTCACCGTTAGCGTATTTTAATTGTGCAGTCGTGATCTTATTTAGATACTGAAGGTTTATTGTATCGGATATAACTCTTCTTGTATCACTTAAATATATATATGATTTATCAAAATGTGCAGATAAACTGTAGTTTGAAGAACCTTTTTTTGTTTTAGAATCTATATCGTTAACCAGTTTTATAACCTCATTTATATCTATCCCTACGTTGGAACCTTTTATAGATACATTAGAGTTTTGAATATCTATATTTATTTTATCGTTGATTGATATATATGTTTTATTGTCTTTATGCGATATACCGTTTATTACATACTTTGTAACAGGTTTGTTGTACTCAGACAATATTTTGTATTTATAATCAAGTTTTGCTAAGAACCTAATATTGTCCTCACCTGTTCGCTTATATATAGAAAAAGTTCCTTTGTCTACGTTATATTTATTTAATAGAGGTGAGAACTGTTTTAGTTTATCAAGTGAGTTAAAAGCTATTACCCACTCTTTATCTGAAGAGAAAGCAGACATATTTAAACTAGAAGCATTTGCCATATACTGATCATTTGCTTTTTTGATTTTGAAATCTATTTTTTTATCTATGTTAAACATTTTTTGAAGATCGTTATTTGTAAATTTAAATTTGTTCAGGCTGAAAAAACCCTCTTCTGAATCAAAAAAGTATATAAAATCAAAATTAGAGGTAAAAAAATTGTCAAACTCCATATTCGTTTTATCTATACGTATTGAACTATCTTTGTAAAGAATACTTGGGTTTTCAAGTTTGATCTTTTGTTTTTTGTGGTAGAGGCTTATTGAATCACTTGATGATATATTTAATTCATTGTCACGGTATCTTAATTTAAGGTCTACAACCGACTGATCAAGCTCTATATCTGAGTAATTGAATTTAGTTAAATCCAAGTCTAGGTTATATATAGATTTATTAAAGTCTGCTTCACCTGAAATATAGGCATGAATATCCTCTGAAGAAAGTTCCGTTGTAGGTATTTTTGCAGTTAATGAATCCAAATTAAAAGGGATCTCTAGCTTTTGAAGCTTAGATTTTTTATTTAATACAAACCAGTCTGAACTATCTATATTTATTTCATCTTTTTTAGAGCCTATAATATATCTTGCTTTTAGATGTTTTTCCTGAGAATCCAGATAAAATTCGTCAGAAAAATATATTTTTGAAAAATCAAAACTTAAATATCCTTTGGAGTTTTTTAAATCTAATTTTCCATAAAGCCTGCTCTGGGCAATATCTTTATACTTGGCTTTCATTCTTGGAATCTCTACGTCAAAATTATCCAGTTTTACAAATGTGTCAGTTAGATCAAGATCAAGTCCAAGGTAATTAAAATTTGCCTCATTGGTAAAAAACTCACCTTTTGCATCAACTTCCGAATTTGCCAGGTTTATATTTAAGATCAGGTTGGTGTCCATGTAACCGCTGTTTTGGATGAAAGGAAGTTTGATTTTGTAATGCTCTAATAGATTTTTTAAGTCTGTATCAACAGAGCCGTCAAACAAAAGATGAAGCATTAGCATAGTGTTTGGCTTAGTAAAATCTATATTTAACCAGCTTGCATCGAGACCAAAACTATATGTTTTTGACTCATATGGCAATATATATAAGGTACCGTCTTTAAAGACTAAGTCTGTATACTCTGTTTTTATGGAATCAAGGTTTTGATCATATGTATAGTTTAATTCGTTCGCAACCATGTAAGCATAAAAGTTTTTATAAGCATTATCTATTTCTTTATACTCTATAAAACCGTAAGCCTGTTTAATATCAAGGTTTTTCATATCTATAGCAGTATCTACCCAATATTTAAAATCTATATCAAATAAAGAAACTATGTTGCTCGTACTTGGGATACTTTTATTTGAATTAATAGCATAGACTAATCTTTCTGCGCTTGATTTAGCACTTATATTTAATGAAAGATCATTTTTTAAAGATATATTGGAGTTCAGATATAACATCTTGTTTTGATCATCAACTAAAAAGTTACCGCTTATACTTAAGTTAATATCTTTATTTTCAAACTGTTTTAACTCTATATTCAAATAGTTTTGGTTTGAATGTATATCTGCATCAATAACCATATTCTCAGATGTTAATTTAAAGTTACCTCCATCTTTATCTTTAAACTTGAAACTACCACTCATATCCTTATAGTTAAGTTTTTCAACTATGAATGATTTAGTAAGCATTGGTATATATATTGTTTTATTTAGGTATTCGACAATACTTATAGGTTTAATCTTAAAAGCAGAAGGGGAATCGTCATCTGAAATATTAAGCTCTTTTATATAAATATTTAATTTTTCATCCCATTTTATGTATAATTTGTCTATTCTTACAGAATTAAAACTAATATTTTGAAAACTAATCCCAGAGTTTAAAAAGAAATATGTTACGGAAAGTGTCAATAAGATGAAGATAAAAAAGCTAACAATACTAAAATATATTTTAGAAATACTATTAATTATAAGTGTGTCTTTCATTTATTACCTAAGTCAGCCTGTTTATTCAAAAAAAGTTGTTTATATTCCAAATGGTTCAATAAATAAGATTATAACACATTTGTCACAAAATAATTACGATATGTCTAAACTTGACTCTTTGTTACTTAGAGTTATTGGCTCCCCTCAAAGCGGATGGATTGATATTAAAGATGAGAAACTTCGAAGGGCTGATTTTTTATATAAATTAACTAGTGCAAAAGCAGCTCTTAGAAACATTACACTTATTCCCGGTGAAACCACGTATATATTTTTAAACCAATTAGCTTCTAATTTAAACCTTGACAGAAATAAACTACAAATAATGTATGATAAATACACTCCTATAGAAGAGGGTGCATTTGTTCCTGATACTTATAAAATACCCATAGGCATTAATGAAGAGATGCTTGTAAAACTTCTTTTAAATGAATCGAAAAAGCAGATGATTAAGCTATCAAATAAACTTTTTGGTTCCTTTAATGAAAAAAAATGGTTTCATTTTGTAGCAGTTGCATCTGTAATTCAAAAAGAATCTGCAAATAATGAAGAGATGCCTCTTGTTTCATCTGTTATTTATAACAGAATAAAAAAAGGTATGAAGCTTCAAATGGATGGTACTTTGAACTATGGAGAATATTCTCATATGAAGGTTTCACCAAAACGTATTAGAAATGACAATACTATATATAATACCTATAAACACAAAGGTATACCGAGTATTCCAGTATGTAATGTAGGCTTTGATGCTATAAGGGCAGCAGTGTTTCCAGCACAAACAGATTACCTCTATTTCATGAAATCAAAGAGCGGTACTCATGATTTCTCGTGTAACTATTCTACACATTTACGCAACATAAAGCGTGTTACTAAGTGAAACAACTTGTATAAATATATTCAACTTTCTGAGTTTTGATGACTAATATTAGATTAAACCTAGTATGATTTGTGTTACATATCCACAAAGTTACATTAACTTTTGGAAAAAAATTACCTTACTAAGGAACTAGTATGTCAAAAATTATTTGGTCAAAGATTGATGAAGCTCCGGCTTTAGCAACTTATTCGTTATTACCTATAGTAAATGCGTTTACTAAAGAAGCTGGTGTTGAAGTTGTTACTTCAGATATCTCACTAGCTGGACGTGTTCTTTCTGCAATGGGTCTTGCAGAAGATGAATTATCAAAACTTGGTGAACTAGTACTTCAAGAAGATGCTAATATTATCAAGCTTCCAAACGTTTCTGCTTCAGTTGGTCAGTTAAAAGATTGTATTGCTGAACTTCAAGGTCAAGGTTATGATATTCCTAACTACCCTGAAAACCCTGCAAATGCTGAAGAAGAAGAGATTCAAGCTAAATATAGTGTATGTTTAGGTTCTGCTGTTAACCCTGTTCTTCGTGAAGGTAACTCTGATCGTCGTGCTGCTAAAGCGGTTAAGAAATTTGCTCAAAACAATCCACATAGACTAAAAGCTTATTCTGAAAACTCTAAAGCTCGTGTAGCACACATGGCTGGAAACGGTGATTTCTATGGTAATGAAAAATCTGTTACTATGGATAAAGATCAAAAAGTTACAATCGCTTTAAATGGAAAAGAGCTTAAAACTGTTGATGCTTTAGCTGGTGAGATTTTAGATGGTACATTTATGTCTGTAGCTGCTTTACGTGCATTTTACAAAAAAACTATCGAAGAAGCAAAAGCTGAAGGTCTTATCTGGTCTGTACACTTAAAAGCTACTATGATGAAAATCTCTGATCCAATCATGTTTGGTCACGGTTTTGAAATCTTCTTCGAAGATGTATTTGCTAAATATGCTGATACATTTAAAGAATTAGGTGTAAATCCTAACCTTGGTATGTCAGATCTAGAAAAAAAGATAGCTGGTCACGCTCAAGAAGCTGAAATTAAAGCTGCATTCCAAGCAGTTGTAGAAGCTGATGCTCCAAAAATTGCAATGGTTGATTCTGATAAAGGTACAACTAACTTCAATGCTTCAAACGATGTAATTATTGATGCTTCTATGCCAGTTGTTGTTCGTGAAGGTGGTAAACAATGGGATAGAACAGGCGCGGCACTAGAAACTTTAGCTGTTATTCCAGATTCTACTTATGGTATGTTCCATGCTGAGATGGTAGCTGATTGTGTTAAAAACGGTCAATACGATGTAACTACTATGGGTACAATGCAAAATATCGGTCTTATGGCTCAAAAAGCTGAAGAGTATGGTTCTCATCCAACAACTTTCGAACTTAAAGAAGCAGGTAAAGTAACTGTAACTGCTGAAGATGGAACTGAGCTTATGAGTTTTGACTGTGAAGCTGGTGATATCTGGCGTATGTCTCGTGCTAAAGATATTCCAATCAAAGACTGGGTTCGTTTAACAGTTGAGAGAACTCGTATTGAAGGTTATCCGGCAGTATTCTGGTTAGATGAAAACCGTGCGCACGATGCTGAAATGATCAAAAAAGTAAATAAATACCTTGCAGAATTAGATACTGATGGTTTAGATATCCAAATCATGAATGTAACTGATGCTACACGTTTTACAAATGAGCGTATTCGTAGAGGTGAAAATACTATCGCTGTAACTGGTAACGTTTTACGTGACCACTTAACTGATATGTACCCAATTTTAGAGCTTGGAACATCTGCAAAAATGCTTTCAATCGTACCATTAATTGCTGGTGGTGGTTTATATGAAACTGGTGCTGGTGGATCTGCTCCTAAACACGTTGACCAATTTTTAGAAGAGGGTCACTTACGTTGGGATTCACTTGGTGAGTTCTTAGCACTTGCTGAGTCTTTAAGATTTATCGCTCAAAAACACAACTCTGACAAGTTAGCTGCTGTAACAGCTGCACTTGATGTTGCTAATGACGGTTACCTTGGTAACAATAAAGCTCCAGGTAGAAAATGTGGTGAGCCAGACAACAAAGCTTCTCACTTTTTCGTAGCTCAATATTGGGCAAAAGCTTTAGCTGAGTGTGATAATGCAGAATTAGCTGCTAAATTTGCTCCTGTTGCTAAAGAGTTAACTGAGAAAGAAGATCAAATTATGTCTGAGCTTTTAGCTGTTGAAGGTAAAGCACAAGATATCGGTGGTTATTTCCACCCAGATGATGCAAAAGCTGAAAAAGCTATGCGTCCATCTGCTACATTAAACGCTATTATAGACTCTATATAGTATCATAGCAATTATGAGGGAATATCCCTCATTTTGCTTTTTTTATGAAACTAGTTATTAGTTTTATAATAGAAGCAAAATTTTTAAAGGAGTATGTATGAGTAAAGGAAAAAGAGTAGGAATAGTAGGTGCCGGAAATGTTGGTGCTACAGTTGCATACTCGTTAGCTATGCTTGGTTCTTGTCATGAAATTATTTTACGTGACAACAAAATCGAAGTAGCTAAAGGTAAAGCCCTTGATATGTCTCAAGCTGCTGCTGCAGTAAGAAGTCACACTGTTGTTACAGTTGCAGAAGACATGTCTCAACTTACTGATTGTGATGTTGTTGTTGTAACAGCTGGTAGTCCTCGTTTACCTGGGATGAGTCGTGATGATTTACTTATGACAAATGCAAACATTACTAGAGATGTTATTGGCGGAATAGCAAAATACTCTCCAAATGCGATAATTATTATGGTTTCAAATCCACTTGATGCAATGACTTATGTTGCATTAAAAGAGAGTGGTTTTGATAGAAGTCGCGTTATTGGTATGGCTGGTATTTTAGATAGTTCTCGTATGGCAGCATTTATTCAGGAAAAACTTGGATACGGTGGGGGTCAGATTCGTGCATCTGTTATGGGTGGTCATGGTGATGACATGGTTCCATTACCTCGTTACTCAACAGTAGCTGGTGTACCTCTTTCAGATGTTTTAACTAGTGATGAGATAAACGAGATTGTAAATCGTACACGTCATGGTGGTGCAGAGATAGTTGGTTATTTAAAAACAGGTTCAGCATATTATGCACCTGCTAAATCTACAGCTATTATGGTTGAAGCTATTTTAAAAGATACTAAGCAAATTCATCCTTGTGCAGTTTGTCTAGAAGGTGAGTATGGATACAGTGATGTTGTTTCAGGTGTTCCTGTAATGCTTGGTGCAAATGGAGCTGAGAAGATCATTGAAGTAACACTAGATGAAAAAGAGAAAGAGATGTTTAAAAATTCTTGTGATTCTGTTCAAGAATTAATTGATTCACTAAATAAACATAAATTTTTTGAGGAAACTAAATAATGCGTGAAATTGCATACGAAGAGATCGTAAAAAATGTTAGAGACATTATAGTTTATTCTGCCTCTAACTTGCCAGAAGATGCTTTAAATGCCATGAAAGCAGCTTATGAAAATGAAAAAAGCCCTGTAAGTAAAGAGGTTTTAAAACAGCTACTTGAAAATGCTGATATTGCAAGTAGCGAGGCTCGTCCTCTATGCCAAGATACAGGTTTAGCTGTATTTTTTGTAAAAGTTGGCGCTGATGTTAAAGTTGTAGGCGGATTATTAAAAGATGCTATCAATGAAGGTACTGAAAAAGGTTATACTGAAGGTTATTTAAGAGCTTCTACATGTGAGCCTTTTTCTCGTGCAAACTTAAAAGATACAGTTGGTTATAACCTTCCTGCAATTATCCACTTTGACATAGTTGAAGGTGATAAAATAGAGATTGAATACGCTGCAAAAGGCGGAGGTAGTGAGAATGTGTCACGTGCTCGTGTATTCCCACCTGCTGCTGGTAAAGATGGTGTAGTTGAGTTTGTAAAAGAGTGTATTAGCGATGCTGGACCAAACCCATGTCCTCCAATCACTGTAGGTGTTGGAATAGGTGGTACATTTGAAAAAGCTGCAATTAGTTCTAAACACGCACTTTTCCGTGATCTTGGTACTAAAAACGAAGATCCTGAGATGGCTGAACTTGAAGAAAGAATGATGAAAGAGATTAATAATCTTGGAATTGGTTCTATGGGTATGGGTGGTACACAAACAGCTTTAGCTGTACATATTGAATCTAACCCTTGCCATATTGCTTCTCTGCCGGTTTCAGTAAATGTACAGTGTCACTCTTCACGTCACACACATATTACAATATAAGGGGTAAGGGATGAGTAAAACATATAATTTAACTACACCACTTACTGAAGAAACTACAAGAAGCCTTAAAGCAGGTGATATTGTATATTTAAGCGGAACTATATATACGGCTCGTGATGCGGCTCATAAAAAACTTGTTGACTTAATTGAAGCAGGTGAAGAACTTCCATTTGATTTAGAAGGAAGTGTTATTTACTTCGTTGGACCAACACCTCCTAAACCTGGTGATCCAATAGGAAGTGCAGGCCCTACTACATCTTATCGTATGGATTCATACTCTCCGACAATGCTTAAGCATGGCTCAAAAGGTATGATTGGTAAGGGTAAAAGAAATCAAGAAGTAAAAGATGCTTGTAAGGAATACGGAGGAATTTACTTTGGTGCAACAGGTGGAGCAGGTGCTTTACTTGGAAAACAAATTACAAGTGCCGAAGTAATTGCGTATCCTGAACTTGGTCCAGAAGCTGTTAGAAAATTAACAGTAAAAGACTTTCCGGTTACAGTAGTAAACGATACATACGGAAACGACCTTTATCAAATGGGTCGTGAACAATACGAAGTTAAATAAAAACACATTTCAAAACAAGGAGATTGAATGAATATACATGAATATCAAGCAAAACAAATTTTTGCTAAATATGGTGTACCAACACCAAGAGGAATTGTTGCTAACACACCAGCGCAAGCTGTTGCTGCTGCACACGAGTTAGGTGGAAAAGTTTGGGTTGTTAAAGCTCAAATCCATGCAGGTGGACGTGGTCTTGGCGGTGGTGTTAAACTTGCTAAGTCTATTTCTGAAGTTGAGCAGTTAGCTGGTGAAATTCTTCACATGCAACTTGTAACTCACCAAACAGGTCCTGAAGGTAAAGAGGTACATAAAGTATACATAGAAGAGGGTGCTGACATTAAAGATGAATTCTACCTTGGTGTAGTTCTTGATCGTGCTAAAGAGATGCCTGTTATTATGGCTTCTACTGAAGGTGGTATGGAGATTGAAAAAGTAGCTGAAGAAACTCCTGAGAAAATCGTAAAAGTAGCTGTTGATCCAGCTATAGGTTTTCAAGGTTTCCACGGTCGTGAGTTAGCATTTGGTCTAGGTCTTCCAAAAGAGGAACAAGGTAAATTTATCAAGTTTGCTGCAGCTTTATATAATGTATATATGGAAAACGATGCAGAGATGATCGAAATTAACCCTCTAATCAAAACTGGTGCAGGAGATTTCTTGGCACTTGATGGTAAGATGGGATTTGATGATTCAGCTCTTGGACGTCACCCAGATATCGAAGATATGAGAGATATCACAGAGGAAGATCCTGACGAGCGTGAAGCAAGTCAATATGGACTTTCATATGTATCACTTGATGGTGAAATTGGTTGTATGGTAAACGGTGCAGGTCTTGCAATGGGTACTATGGATACAATTAACCATATGGGTGGTACACCTGCTAACTTCCTTGATGTTGGTGGTAAAGCTAATGCAGAGACTGTTGCTAAAGGTTTTGAAATCATTCTTAAAAACCAAAATGTTAAAGCAATCTTCGTAAACATTTTTGGTGGAATTGTTAGATGTGATCGTATTGCAAATGGTATTTTAGAAGCAACTAAAATGGTAGATGTACGTGTACCTGTTGTTGTTCGTCTTGATGGAACTAATGCACCTGAAGCTGCAGAGATTCTTAAAAATGCAAATATTTCAAATGTAATAGCTGCAACTGATTTAGCTGATGGTGCTGCAAAAGCAGTAGCTGCAGCGAAGGGAGAATAATTTAAATGAGTATTTTAGTAAACAAAGATACAAAAGTAATAGTTCAAGGTTTTACAGGTAAAGAGGGTACTTTCCATGCTGAGCAATGTATAGCATACGGTACTAACATCGTTGGTGGTGTTACACCAAATAAAGGTGGTCAAGAACACCTAGGTAAACCGGTTTTCAATACAGTAAGTGATGCTGTAAAAAATACAGGTGCTACTGTATCTATGATATTTGTTCCGCCTGTTTTTGTTGCAGATGCTGTAATGGAAGCTGCTGAAGCAGGAATTGAACTAGCTGTAATTATTACAGAAGGTGCTCCTGTTCGTGATATGCAAGCTGCAAAAGCTTATGCTAATAAACACGGTATGAAAACAATTGGGCCAAACTGTCCTGGTATCATCACTGCTGAAGAGTGTAAAATTGGAATCATGCCTGGTATGATTTTCAAAAAAGGTAATGTAGGGCTTATTTCAAAGTCTGGTACATTAACATATGAAGGTGCAAACCAAGTATGTAAAGAAGGTTTTGGTATTACAACAGCTGTAGGTATCGGTGGAGATCCAATTATCGGTCTTTCATACAAGCAACTGTTACCAATGTTTGAAGCTGATCCAGAAACTGAAGCAATCGTTATGATCGGTGAAATCGGTGGAGATCTTGAGATTCAAGCGGCAGCTTTTATTAAAGAAAATATTACTAAGCCTGTTGTTGCTTTTATTGCTGGTCAAACAGCACCTAAAGGTAAACGTATGGGTCACGCTGGTGCTATCGTATCTGGTGGTGCTGGAACTGCAGCAGAGAAGATGGCAGCTCTTGAAGCAGCTGGTGTTAAAGTTGTAGTTTCTCCTGCTGAGATTGGAAAAGCTGTAGCAGAGGTTTTAAAGAAGTAACTAAAGGTAACAGTGTGAGCTTTTATGTGTAACTTTAGGTTACACATTGAAGCGTCAGTAGCACAAATAGAGTTAGTTTAATAAAAATTAGGTTATTCTTTTGGGGATAACAAAGTTAAGTCAATAATTATAAATATTAGTAACTAGACTTAATATTAAAAATTAGGAGAAAATATGGCAGCAAGTCCGATGGTAAATCCAGGTGATCAACCGGTATGGGTAAATACAGACAACTGTAAAGCGTGTGACATCTGTGTATCAGTATGTCCTTCAGGTGTACTTGGAATGAAATATGAATCAACATCAACTTTAGGTGCAATGATCTCTGTTGATCATCCAGAAGCATGTATAGGTTGTATGGAGTGTGAACTTACATGTCCAGACTTCGCTATATATGTAGCAGACAAAAAAGAATTTAAAGAAGCTGGCTATAGCTTTGCAAAACTTACTGATGAAGCTAAAGAGCGTCAGGCAAAAATTGTTGCAAACAACTATATGTCACTTGAGCAAGGAGCGAAATAATGGCAGAATTAAGAGAAGTAATATCTACTGGTAATGATTTAGCTGCTATTGCAGCTGTAGATGCTGGTTGTGAATTTTTTGGTGGGTATCCAATTACTCCATCATCTGAGGTAATGCACACTATCTCTGATCTTTTACCAAAGAACGGTGGTGCTGCGATTCAGATGGAAGATGAGATTGCTGGTGTAGCAGCAGCTATCGGTGCTGGTATGAGTGGTGTTCGTACTATGACTGCAACTTCAGGTCCTGGTATTTCACTAAAAGCTGAAAACTTAGGTCTTGCTCAAATGGCAGAGGTTCCTTTAGTAGTTGTAAACGTTATGCGTGGTGGTCCATCAACTGGTTTACCGACTCGTGTATCTCAAGGTGACGTTCGTCAAGCTAAAAACCCGTCTCACGGTGACTACCGTTCAATCACTTTATGTGCAGGTACTTTAGCTGAGTGTTACACTGAAGTTGTACGTGCATTTAACTTAGCAGATCGTTTTATGCAACCTGTTTTTGTTTTAACTGATGAGACTTTAGGTCACATGCATGGTAAAGCAATGTTACCAACTCCTGAAGATGTAAAAGCTGGAATTGTACCTCGTAAAACTTTTGATGGTGCTCCTGAAGATTACCGTCCATATGAGTGTGGTCCAACTGAAGCAGCTGTACTTAACCCTATGTTTAAAGGTTATAGATACCACTTTACTGGTCTTCACCATGATGCAAAAGGTTTCCCAACTGAGGAAATTGAGACTTGTAGAAAACTTATTCAAAGACTTGAAGATAAAGTTATGGCTCATACTGATGAGTTAGAGCTTAACGAAGAGTTTATGTGTGATGATCTAGAAGAAAACGATGTATTAATCATCGCTTACGGTTCAGTTTCACTTGCAGCTAAAGAGGCGATTCGTCACTTAAGAGCTGATGGTATTAAAGCTGGTTTATTTAGACCAATCACTTTATGGCCATCACCTGCTGAGAGAATCAAGCATTTTACAGACAAAGTTAAAAATGTTTTATGTGTTGAGTTAAACATTAGACAATATACTGAAGAGGTAGAGAGAGTTTCTCAAAGACTTGATATTGAAGGTCTTTATAAAGTTAACGGTAGAGCACTTTCTCCATACGAAATTGTAAATAAAGTAAAAGAGGTATTCTAATATGGCATTTAATTACGATAAATATTTAAGACTTGAAAAAATGCCGACACTATGGTGTTGGGGTTGTGGTGATGGTGTTATATTAAAAGCATTCATCCGTGCAGTTGATAAAATTGGTGTAAGCCAAGATGACGTTTGTGTTGTATCTGGTATCGGTTGTTCAGGAAGATTCTCTTCTTATGTAGACTTCAATACAGTTCACACAACTCACGGTCGTACTGTAGCATTCGCAACAGGTGTAAAACTTGCTAATCCAGACAAATTAGTTGTTTGTGTAGCTGGTGATGGTGATGCACTTGCAATTGGTGGTAACCATACAATTCACGGTTGTAGAAGAAATATAGATATGACTTTAATCGTTATTAATAACTTTATCTATGGTTTAACAAATTCTCAAACTTCTCCAACTACTCCTCAAGGTATGTGGACAGTTTCTCAAAAAGCTGGTAATATCGATCCAACTTTTGATGCTTCTAATTTAGCTATAGCTTCTGGTGCATCTTTTGTTGCTCGTGAGACTATGCTAGATCCTAAGAAATTAGAGAAAGTTATGATTAAAGCTTTAGAGCATAAAGGTTTCTCTTTCTTAGAAGTACTTTCTAACTGTCATATTAACCTTGGTCGTAAAAACCAAATGAAAAATGCTATGGAAAACTTAGAGTGGATTGACTCTATTACTATGGCTAAGAAAAAATATGATGCTTTAAGTGAAGAAGAGCAATTAAACTTACTTCCTACTGGTGTATTAAAAGAAGATACAGAAGCACGTGAATACTGTGATATGTATGAAGATATTAAAGCTGCACAGCAAGGTAAGCGTGGTTTAATTACTCAAAATGACTTTGTTAAGAAAATATAAGGAGAAACACAATGGCTAGAACTTTAATGAGATTTACAGGTGTTGGTGGACAGGGTGTTCTTCTTGCAGGTGAGATTTTTGCAGCTGCAAAAATCAAAGCTGGTGGTCACGGACTTAAGACAGCTACATATACATCACAAGTTCGTGGTGGTCCGACAGTTGTTGATATTACTTTAGATGATGAAGAGATCTACTACCCATATGCAAATGATGGTGAAATTGACTTTATGCTTTCAGTTGCACAAGTTTCTTTTGATCTATTTAAAAACGGTGTATCAAAAGGTGGAACAATCGTAATTGATCCAAACCTTATTACTCCAACTGAAGAAGATAGAAAAAACTGGAATATTTATGAGATTCCAATTATTACTATTGCAAAAGAAGAGGTTGGTAATGTTATTACTCAATCTGTTGTTGCATTAGCAATTGCTAACACTATGATGAAAGCAATTGAAAAAGATCACCTAATTAACATTATGCTTTCAAAAGTACCACCAAAAGTACATGAAGCTAATAAAAAAGCTTACGAGCTTGGTGAAAAATATGCATTAGAAGCTTTAGCTTAATAAAGCTCTTTCATACTTAATATATAGCAACCTTGCGGGGTTGCTTTTTTTATATACACTATTCATATTAAACAATATGAAATAGTATTATGCTTATGCTTTTATATTTTCCCAGAAAAAATCCACATGTTTTTCAAACTGTGTTGATAATCCATCAGTAGCTTTAGAATCAAATCTTAACATCGTAACTTGTAGTCTTATATAGAATAGGGTGGAGAGAAACTCATGAGCCATAAGCATTGGATCAGATGCTTTTATTAAAGAGTTCTGCATCATTATAAAAAAGCCCTCTGAGAGCACTTTTATGTTTTTATCGTTAAATTCACTCATAAACTGCTCTCTAAGCTCTTTATTTGAAAAAAGCTCTATCATTAAGAGTCTAAACATATTCTCGTTGTTTTTATCAAACGTAAGTAGTTTATATTGCATAGTATACTTTGTCAAAAAAGCTTTTCCTTTTAATGCACTATCTTTTATATCTTCATCGTTTAGAGAAAAGGGTGTACTAAATATATTTTTAGATACATCCAAAAAGATCTCTTCTTTATTTTTAAAGTGATTATATAGTGCACTCTGTTTTATACCTACCTCCGCTGCAATTTTGCGTACACTTGTAGCTTTGTATCCAAACTCACAAAATAGTTTTGTAGAACTTTTTAATATTTTTTCTTTTGTTGTCATGATTAATAAAACTCCATAAAATAGGGGATTTTTGATATATGAACATATGTTCTTTACTTTGTAATTATATATGAACAAGTGTTAATTAAACCTTATATTAACAAGAACAAGTGTTCATATAATATAAGTACGCAATGAACAATCGTTCATGTAATAAAAAAGGCACTTAAAAGGAAAAAAAATGTAAAATTTTATAGGTGTAATAGATAGTTAATTGGTTTGTACCAATAGGAAAGTCCGAGCTGCTATAAGAGAGTGTTTCATCTAACTGATGACCGGCGTAAGTCGAGGGAAAGTGCAACAGAAATATTACAGCCTTTTTGGTGATGGTGAAAAGGTGGTGTAAGAGACCACCAGTCTTTATGGTAACATAGAGAGCTTGTAAACCCAACACGGCAGCAAGAAACAAGTGGTTAGCCTCTTATATGGTGTTTTTATAACACTAATGCTTTTGTTTCGCTAGAGACACTTTGTAAAAAGTGTAGTAGATTAATGCTATCAGAACAAAACTCGGCTTATATTACACCTTCTTTTATATAAATACTATCTGCATATTATTTAATATTAATCATTTTTTCTTCTTTTTGCAACTCTTATATATCAAAGATTGTTGTTCATATTTTCTCTACTTAATGCTAATAAAGTATCATAATGGTCACATATTATGTATTTTCTGTATTATATTCGTTATTAATTGTATTTATATAGTTATTTTTAAGTTAATATTTTTATAATTAGTTATTCTTGGTAGTTTCACCACATAAAGTTTATTTGTTTAGCATAATGCTTAGTTTGTATAGTTACTTAATTTAAGGATTGACCATGGCACTTAAAGTAGCAATTAATGGAACAGGACGTATAGGAATTATAGTAGCAAAAATCATTGCAAGACGTGATGATATTGAGCTTGTAGCAATAAATACAACTACAAAACCTGAAATGTTGGAATATTTATTCAATTATGACAGCGTTCATAATGGCATTGATGCTAAACTTGTAAATGATAATACAATCAATATATATGGAAAAAATGTTTCTTTATCTTTTACTCGTAATATTAATGAGCTTGACTTTGGCTCACGTGGAGCTGAGCTTGTTATTGAATGTACTGGTGTTTTTTTAACTTCCGAAAAAGCACAAGGTTATTTAAAAAATGGCGTCAAAAAAGTAGTTATGTCAGCACCGGCCAAAGATGATACACCAACTTACGTACTTAATATAAATACAGATCAGTATAATGGAGAAGCTATAATTTCCAATGCTAGCTGTACTACAAACGCTCTTGCACCTATATGTAAAGTTCTAGATGACTCTTTTGGTATTGAAAACGGTCTGATGACTACTATACATTCTTATACTAACGATCAAAACATACTTGATGTTAAACACTCTAAAGATATGCGTCGTGCACGTGCTGCCGCTATTAATATGATTCCTACAACAACAGGTGCTGCAAAGGCCATTGGTAAAGTTATGCCTCATTTACATGGAAAACTTAACGGTTATGCTATGCGTGTTCCTACTCCTGATGTTTCAGTTGTAGATCTGACGGTTAATCTTAAAAAAGAGGTTAGTGTTGATGATGTAAATTATGCCATGGAATTAGCATCTAAAGGTGAGTTTTCAGATTTAATAGAGATAGATAATCAAAAGCGTGTTTCAAGTGATTTTATAGGCTCTACATATAGCTCTACTTACATACCGGATATGACAAGTGTAGTAGATGGTAAAACGGTTAAAGTACTAGCTTGGTACGATAATGAATGGGGATACAGCAGTAGACTTGTAGATATGTGTGTATTTATTGGTAATAAGTGAGGCTAAGGAGTTGTTATGAATTTGTTTTCATATCATATTAATGAAAAATACAATACTAGGTGTGCTTATTTCTCAATGGAATTTGCTATTGATCAATCGTTAAAGATTTATTCAGGGGGACTTGGTTTTTTATCAGGTTCACATATGAGAAGTGTGTACGATTTAAAACAGAGCGTAATAGGCGTGGGTCTACTTTGGAGTTACGGTTATTACGATCAAGCCCGCAATGAAGATCGTACTTTAAGAGTACAATACACACGTAAAAATTACTACTTTTTAGAAGAGTTGGCAGTATCTGTTAAGGTTAAGATTCATAATGAAGATGTGGTTGTAAAAGCATATTTACTTCATCCTGATATTTTTGGTACAGCTCCAATAATTCTTCTTTCTACAGATACAGAGGAAAACGACTATCTATCAAGAACTATCACACACAAACTATATGATGGTAATGAGCGTACACGTGTAGCTCAAGAGATTGTACTGGGTATTGGTGGTGTCAAGATTCTAGAAGCACTTAACCAATCAGTAGATATATACCATATGAACGAAGGACATTCTCTGCCTTTAGTTTATCAACTATACAACAAATATAAAGATATGGAAGAAGTAAAGAAACGTGTAGTTTTTACAACACATACACCTGAAAAAGCAGGTAACGAAGAACACGATATAAATTTCTTATATGAGATGGGATTCTTTTCGGGATTATCACTTGAGCAAGTCAGAGAAATAAGTTGTACAAATGCTGATAATAACTTTAGTATAACGGTTGGAGCACTCCGTGCTGCAAAGATTGCAAACGCTGTTTCAAAGATTCACGGTGAAGTAGCTAATAATATGTGGTCTAAAGTAGAAAAACGTTGCGATATCATATCTATTACAAATGCTCAAAACAAAAAGTTTTGGACAGATAAAACACTTATTAGAGCATTAGATGAGCATGAAGACTATGAGCTTATTGCTCGTAAGATGCACCTTAAAAAATTACTTTTTGCTATCGTAGCAGACCAAACCGGGAAAATGTTTGATCCAGAGATACTGACTATTGTATGGGCACGTCGTTTTGCCGAGTATAAGCGTCCTGGTCTTTTAAAATATGACCTTGAGCGTTTTGTCCAACTGATCAAACGTACAGAGATGCCGGTACAGATTATCTGGGCAGGCAAACCTTATCCTACAGATCAAGGTGCAGTTGAGATATTTAATGAACTTATTCATATTAGTGATCATTATGCAAACATAGCTGTTTTAACAGGGTATGAGCTTGAGTTATCTCGTCTTTTAAAAGAGGGAAGTGATGTGTGGTTAAATACACCTCGTATAACTCGTGAAGCAAGTGGTACAAGTGGTATGACAGCAAGCATGAATGGTTCTATCCATGTATCAATGGACGATGGCTGGCATCCAGAATTCGCACGTGATGGTGCCAACTCTTTTACCATACCTCCAGTAGATCATACTCTTCCTATAGAAGAACAAGATCGTATTGACAATAAAAATATGATGGATATTTTAGAAAACAAAGTAATACCTACATATTATAACGAACCTAAAAAATGGGTTGAGATAATGAAAAATGCTATGACAGATGTAGAATTTGATTTTAATTCAGGTCGTATGGCAGCAGAATATTATCTTTATATGTATGACTATAAAGTAGAATAAAAACTAAAAATAATAAAACCAGATTCAAAAGGAGGCAAGCACCTAGCGACTAATAATATAAGGGCTGATGTATGAGTGACTTACTAAAGTTAAATTTAGATTAATTGATATTAAGGATAATATTATGGTTAAAATTACAAAAAAAGGTCAAAAGGCTTGGGTTACATTTAGTATTGTACCTGATGGTGTTGAAAGTGTTAGTGTTTGTGGTGAGTGGAATGATTGGCAAGATGAGCCGATGAAAGTAAAAAAGAGTGGTGAGTTTTATATTACAAAGGTTTTACCTGTTGATAACGAGTTCCAGTTTGGATATCGTATAAACGATGAACAATGGCACCATGATAGTGAGTTAGATTCAGTACCATCACCGTTTGGTTCTATGAATGCGCTTTTAAAAATTTAATTTATAGAATTTAAACGAGGGAGAATGTATGAAGGCTGTCGTGATGGCAGGTGGATTTGGAAGTAGGATTCAACCACTTACAAATTCTAGACCTAAACCTATGTTACCTATTGTAAACCGTCCTATGATGGAACATACAATGATGACATTAAAAGATATTGGTATTACAGAGTTTATAGTTTTACTTTATTTTAAACCAGATATTATTAAAGACTATTTTAAAGATGGCAGTGAATTTGGGATTAAAATATCTTATGTGCTTCCAGATGATGATTATGGAACAGCAGGGGCTGTAAAACTTGCTCAAGAGCTTATAGGAGATGAAAACTTCATCATAATAAGCGGTGACCTTGTAACGGACTTTGATTTTAAAAAGATTTTAGATTTCCATGAAAGCAAAGAATCTCAGCTGTCCATAGTATTAACATCTGTTGAGAATCCTTTACAGTTTGGTGTTGTTATTGCAAACGAAGAAAACGTAATAGAGAAGTTTTTAGAAAAACCAAGTTGGGGTGAAGTGTTTAGTGACACAATAAATACTGGTATATATATTATAGAGCCAGAGATTCTTAACTATATTCCTGAAAATAAAAATTTTGACTTCGCTAAAGATCTTTTTCCTTTACTTATGCAAAGCAATATACCACTTATGGGTTATAATCTTGAAGGATATTGGCGCGATGTAGGTAATCCTGAGAGTTATAGAGACGTATATGATGATATATTGACTGGGCGTGTAAATTTTAAAATTCCAGGTAAATCAGAAGTGTATCCTGATGGAACTTTATATAGTGACACACCTTATCAGTTTGACAAAAGCATCGATATTATAGGAAATGTTGTTATAGGTAAAAATGTAATAATTAAAAAGAATGTCAAACTAAACAACGTAGTTATAGGTGATAACGTTACAATTGACAGTGACTCTAAGATTAGTAATTCAGTTTTATGGAATGATGTAGTTATAGGCCACAATACAAAGTTAAACAACTGTGTTATCTGTAATGATAATACAATAGGTAAAAATGTTAGCGCGAAAGTCGGTTTAATTCTTGCAGAAGGTTGTGAAATCGGAGAACTTAGCCGCTTTGAGCAAGATGTTACTATATGGCCTGAAAAAAGCATCGAATCAGCTTCAATTGTAAGTCATAACCTTGTATGGGGAAGTCGTTATAAAAATTCAATTTTTCAAGACGGTACAGTTACCGGAAAAAGTAATATTGAACTTTCATGTGAAATGGCAACAAAACTAGCTGAAGCATTTGCTGCGCAACTACCAATAGGTTCTAAAGTTGCCGTTGGACGTGATTACGATAAAAATTCTCGTATGTTAAAACGTGCATTTTTAGGAGGTCTGCTTTCAGGAGGTGTTGATGTACTTGATCTTAAAAATACAGCACGTGCAGTATTAAGATATACGATTTCTCATGATGATACAATAGTTGGCGGAGCTCATTTTAAACAGGCAATGGAGGATCCTACAAGTTCACAAATTACTCTTTTTAATCACGAAGGACTTCGCATAGGAACAAATATATCAAAAGATATAGAAAAAGCATTTTTTACAGAAAAATTTCGTCGTGTGGATTACTCTTTAGTTGGAGAGATTCATGAAACTCTGCATCATAAAGAGTGTCAAAGCTATAAGGTGGCATTTGAAGACAGTATTAGAAGCAGTCTGTCTAAGTGTGATACTTTCAGTGTAGCAGTTGATATGATGCATAGCTCCACTGCAGATATTTTACCTGGTATTTTAAATGATCTTGGAATTGAAAATATCGTTTTAAATACTTATCACGATGAGAAAAAACTTTTTAATATTGATGGATTAAAGAAAAACTCAAAATCAAATATCTCTTCAATTGTAAAAAGTCTGGGATGTAATATGGGTGTAATAATATATCCAAATGAACAGTACATAAGACTTGTTACTGATGAAGGTGAGGTGTTAGATAAGATAAGAGGTCTTTTAGCCGTACTGCATTTGATAAATATGACAGATGAGGGAAAAACAAAAAAAGTCCTCCTTCCTACATGGGCTCCTGATATAGTTGAATTTGAAAACCTAGAGATTGAGCGTGGAAAATACGCAGATTATGATGCTAAAAAATTAAAAGAGTATGAATTGATCGCTACGGTAGATGGAAACTATACGTTTACGGAGTTTGGTGCTACACGTGATGCTATGTATGCATCTATTAAAATAATGGAGCTTGTAACCTGCAACGGTGTAAAACTCTCAGATGTGTCAAAATGTATTGAAAAATTTGATTATAGGATGATCAAAGTTGAGTGTACACAAGCACTTAAAGGTAAGATGATGCGTAAATTTTTAGAGAGTGCAAAAGGGAAAAAATCATCATCTATAGATGGTGTTAAGATATGGGAAAATAATACAGACTGGATATTAATGATTCCGGATCAGTATACAGATCATATCAACCTTTACATTCAAGCTAAAGACAAAGCTTCCGGGGAAGTTATTTATAACAGCTATAAAGATAAAATAGCTCAATGGTCACAAGAATAAAAGGACATCTATGAATCTTAGTTTTATATGGCATATGCATCAACCTGATTATCGTGATTCATCAGGGATAATTCAGATGCCATGGGTGTTTTTACATGCCATAAAAGACTATTACGATATGCCTTGGATGTTAAGTAGACATAGTTCTCTAAAAGCTACGTTTAACATAACGCCTCCCCTTATATCTCAGCTGAAACTTTATTTTAAAGATCCGCAAGACAATGATCGTTTTTTAAATCTATGGATCAAAGACCTCATTCATCTTAATGAAGATGATAGAAAATGGATAATCAAAATATGTAAAAGCACACCGTATGAAACTATGGTAGTACCTTTTACATCTTATGAAGAGTTATATCAAAAAGAGCATTTTAGCGATCGAGAGCTTTTTGACATGCAGGTCTTGTTTGTGTTATCTTGGTGTGGGATTTATCTGCGTACACACAACAACCTTGTAAAGACTTTGATCAAAAAAGAAAGAAACTATAATCAAGAAGATAAGCAATTATTACTAAACGAACTATCTAATTTTGTGTCAACTATTTTTGATTATTATAAAGAACTGCACGAAAATGATGTAATATCAATATCTACAACACCTTTAAACCATCCAATATTACCACTTTTACTGGATATGCAAAATGCCATCAAAGCAAATCCTACAACAGTGATTCCAAAAAAGCATATTCCCTTAGAAGAAGATGCTAGAGAACAGGTAAAACGTGCAATATCACTGTTTAAAGATACATTTGGATTTACACCCAATGGTTTTTGGCCAGCAGAGGGTGCAGTTGATGAAAAAAGTGTAGCATTACTAAAAGAATGCGGCATAAAATGGATTGCTACAGATGAGGCTATACTTTTCAAATCACTTAAAAATTCAGACAGAAACAATCTCTACACTCCGTATAACTATAACGATATGTGTATAGGTTTTCGTGATCATTCACTCAGTGATAATATTGGTTTCACTTACAGATATTGGGAAGCAGATAAAGCAAGCGATCATTTTATATCTTCACTTGCCAAAATTAACGAGTCAAATCATGATGCTACAGTATTTATAATACTAGATGGTGAGAATGCTTGGGAATTTTTTCAAAACAACGGTTTTGATTTTTTTGATTCACTCTATTCTAAGCTAAAAGAGAACAAATGGTGTAATACGATACATATGGAAGATGTAGTTAAACTTCCATCTGTATCGCTAGATAGTCTCTCTCCAGGAAGCTGGATTCACGGTGAGTTTAATACATGGATAGGACATCGTGAAAAAACACGCGGATGGGAACTTATATATATGACTAAGCGTGATTTTGAACACCATAAAGCATCTTTGAATGATGAAACTATTGCTAAGATAACGGAACATTTTTTAGCTGCTGAGTGTTCAGACTGGTTCTGGTGGTACGGAGATGATCATTTTACAGATTTTGGAAGCGAATTTGATGTCCTGTTTCGCTCACACTTAATATCTGTATATGACATTATGAATATAACTCCACCGTCTGACTTGTTTGAATCAATTATAAAAGATCGCAGTTCTAAAAACTTCTGGCTTAAACCACAGTCACATATATCACCTATGGTAAATGGTGTTCACGATTCTTTTTTTGAATGGATAGGGTGTGGTGTAATTGATGAGAGTAAACTCTTTTCAACTATGGATAGGGTTAGAGGTCCTATTAGGAAAATTCTATACGGACAGGATGATGAGTATATGTACTTTGCTTTTGATTACAACACCGACCAGGCATGTAAATGTGACACAATAAATGTAATCATTGATCCGATAGAGTTTAATGAAAAAATATCATTTGAATCAGTAAAAGATTTAAATCACAAAGAAAAATTCGGTGATATATCTGTAGAGATCATAGCAAAAAACTGGCTTGAAATAAGGATAGAAAAAAAACATATCGGTATAGAACAAGTACAGATGCGTTTTGAGCTTCTTCAAGATAACGTGGTTATTCAAACATTACCTGGGTTTGGTGAGCTAGAGATTAATTTACAAACCGACTATAGTGAAAACTGGTTTGTTTAACAATTGTTTTAAGGAATTAAAATGAAAAAAGTATCCTTACTTTTTGGTATCCATATGCATCAACCTGTAGATAATTTTGATGAAGCTGTTAACGAAGCAGTAGAATTATGCTATGAACCGTTTTTTGAAACCATGATCAAGTATCCAAAGTTTAAATTTGCAGTTCACTCTAGTGGCTGGTTGCTAGAGCAGATCAGAACAAAACATCCAAAAGTTTTTCAAAACATGAAAAAACTAAGTGAACAAGGTTCTATAGAATGGGTGAGTGCAGGCTTTTATGAACCTGTTCTAAGCTCAATTCCTTCACGTGACAGACAAACTCAGATCACTAAACTAAGTAACTATATTAAGGAGCACTTCAATACAACTCCAAAAGGATTATGGCTTACAGAGAGGGTTTGGGAGTCTGCAATTGTACCTGATCTAAACAAGATCTCAATTGATTATGCAATGGTAGATGATTATCACTTTTTAAGTAGTGGTTTTGAGCATTCCAATATGGATGGGTATTATAAAACAGAAGAGGGCGGTTACGAACTTGCTCTTTTTCCTATATCTAAAAAACTTCGCTATGCTCTTCCTTTTTATACTGTTGATCGGGCTATTGACACCATACTTGAATTTTCAAAAGAGGATGATTCGGCTGCTATTATATTTGATGATGCAGAAAAGTTTGGATTATGGCCAAAAACTCACAAATGGGTATATGAGCAAGAGTGGTTAAAAAAATTTATAGAGGCTGTTTTAGAGAATAAATTTATTCAAACACAGCACTATAGCGAGTATTTAAAAAACAATAGATCAAAAGGTCTTGCATACCTAAATAACACATCTTATTTTGAGATGGGAGAGTGGAGTTTAAGATCTGAGCAGACACTTGCTCTTGAAGAGTTAAAGCAAAATCTTGGTGATGAATATTTTGAGAAAGTAGGAATAGCTCTGGTAAAAGGTGGTACTTGGAAAAATTTCTTTATCAAGTATCATGAAAGCAACTATCTGCATAAAAGGATGCTCTCTTTAAGTCTTAAACAGGAGCTTTTAGAACCTGACTTTATCGAAAGTTTATATAAAGCACAAACAAACGATGTATATTGGCACGGTGTATTTGGAGGTCTTTATCTTCCAAATCTTCGTGATAATGCATACAAATATATACTCGAGATTGAAAAATCTTTATCAAAAGATAGCATTTTATATAATTTTGAAGATATCAATAAAGATGGATATAGTGAACTTAAAGTACTAAGTAAATCACTGTGTAGTATATTTTCTAGCCGCTGGGGCGGTCAAATGATAGAATTTAGCACATTAGATAGTCTTTTTAACTGGCAAAACACGCTTATGCGTCGTAAAGAAGCCTACCATGAAAAAATTCTAAATCCAAAAGAAGAAGTTGAGTTAGAAGCTGATCAAAACGATGACGGTATAGAGACAATTCATAATACTAATGATGTAATAGAGGAAGATCTAAAAGAGGAACTGGTTTACGACTGGCATCCTAAACACTCTTTTATAGATCATTTCTCACAAAATACTTTTGAACTTGATAGCTTTAAAAAACTCACATTTAGAGAAGTTGGCGATTTTGCCAATAACCACTTTGATCTTGATAAAAACACAAACACTTTTACACGCCGTGGTGGAATATACCTTGATGAACCTTATAGATGTGAAGTTACAAAGAACTATGATTTTATAAACAACGGATTTACTCTAAACTTTAACTGTACTACAGACTATAAAGAAAAACTTTTCTATGCAAGCGAGTGTAATTTTCATTTTGCCCACCCATATAATGTTATAATTAATAATCAAAAAGTACAAAGCGGACTTACTCTTGAGGATGTAGATTCGCTTCATATTATAGATAGTTTTACACAAAAGAAAATAGAATTAAAATTTAGTCAGAAATGTAATATATATGCTTATATACTTAATACAGTCTCATTAAGTGAGAGCGGATTTGATAAAGTAGCTCAGCAGATATCTTTTCTTTTTAGTCTGCCTTTTGAATCAAAACTAAATTTACAAATAGATGTCGGAGTGTCTAATGTCTGAAATACGCCTTGACCGTATACATAATCAATATGTTCTTATAGCACCTGAGAGGTTACATAGACCTGATTTAAACCAAGAGAAAAGCAATACTGAACTATCTGGGCACCGTTGTCCTTTTTGTGAAGGAAACGAATCTTTAACACCGCCTGAAGTTTATGCTATACGTGATAATATGCCAAATACACCAGGCTGGAAAACACGTGTAGTTCCTAACCTGTATAAAGCTGTTCAAATTGAACTCGAAGATAAATCAAAAAGAGAGAGTATGTTTGAATCGATCCCAGGGGTAGGGGCTCATGAAGTATTAATAGACTCCACTTGTCATAATTGTAATGTTGAACAAGTCGATTCACAAACTATTGAGAACTGGTTAAGAACAATGATAGTTCGTATAGAAGATCTAAAAAGAGATAAACGTTTTATACACTTGAATATTTTTAAAAACTTTGGCTACAAGGCAGGAGCTACACAAGAACATCCACATACTCAAATACTTGCTCTGCCTATAATGCCACAGGATGAACTTGTTTTTCTTGAGAGAAACATGAAGTATTATCATAGGCATGGTCGCGGAATAATGGAAGATATACTTCAAAATGAGTTGTCTGACAAAAAACGTATAGTATCGGAGTTTGGAAACTTCGCAGCCTTTTGTCCGTATGCAAGTGCATATCCTTTTGAAGTAATGATAGTTCCAAAAGAAAATTTTATGTCCCTTGAACAGTGTTCACGAAGGGATCTAAGCGATCTATCACTTATTATAAAAGATGTATTTCAAAAGCTTAACCATCAGTTGGGTGAATTTGATTATAACCTATACTTTAGGTTAGCACCTCTCAATACAAACTTTGAAAATGAAGCTTATATGGCTTATTTGCATAAAAATTACCGTTTTACACTTCGTATTATCCCAAGAATATATCGTCTTGGCGGATTTGAATTATCAACAGGTATGGCTATAAACCCTGTTTCGCCTGAGGAATGTGTATCTCTTTTTAATTCAAGAGAGTCTATGTGAAAATACTTTTTGCAGCAAGTGAGATCTTTCCATACGCAAAAAGCGGAGGTTTGGGCGATGTTGCACAGGCATTACCTAGATCATTAAGCAAATATGCAGATATCATTCGTGTTATGCCTTTATATGGTTTTTTAGACAAGACATCATTTAAAAAAGAAGATCTCTTTTTTGAACTAAAGCTTGGTCAAAATACTTACAATATAACTATATATAGTGACATACATAAAGATATTACTACATACTTTATAGATTCAGACATTTTTAGTAGAAATAAAGAGTTTTATACCACCAAAAGCGGTTCATACTCAAACGACAACCCAAACTTTGGTGTTTTTAGTGCAGCTATAGTAGAACTTGCCAAACATGTAAAGGCAGATTTGCTTCATCTAAATGACTGGCATTGTGCTTTAGCTGCACTCTTTATAAAAGAAAAAGCACCACACATTAAAACTGTTTTTACTATTCATAATCTCGCTTATCAAGGTATATTTGATAAAAATGTATTAGAGCAGCTTGGAATTGACGGTTCTTACTTTAATATGGATGATCTTGAGTTTTACGATAAAGTAAGTTTCATAAAAGCAGGTATCGCTTACAGCGACGCAGTTACAACTGTTAGTGAACAGTATGCCAAAGAGATACTTACAGAACAGTTCGGATGCGGTTTACACAGTTTTTTAAGTCACCATTCTAAAAAATTATCAGGTATATTAAACGGTATTGATTATGATATATTTAATCCAAAAACAGATAATGCTATAGAATCAAGGTTTGATGAAAACAGTATAGAACTAAAAAATGCAAATAAACAAGCTCTTTTAAGTAAATTAGAATTCAAAGACACACAAATACCAACTTTTGTGATGGTCAGCAGACTTGTTGAACAAAAGGGTTTTGGACTTCTTTTAGATTCATTAGATGATATATTAAATAAAAAGCTAAACTTAATAATACTGGCTGAAGGTGAGGGTGTTTTCAAGCATAAACTTGAGCATTTTGCAGAAAAATATGATAATTTTCATCTAAACTTTGGATACGATGAAGATTTCTCACACAAAGTCTATGCTAGCGGTGACTTTTTACTTATGCCGTCACTATTTGAGCCATGCGGACTTAATCAAATGATCGCTATGCGTTATGGAACAATACCTATAGTTAACAGTGTTGGGGGATTAAAAGATACCGTACATGAAGATAATAAAAGTTGTGCTCAAGGAATAGTATTTACAGAACCAACTAAAGATTCTCTTATTTGTGCAGTAGAAAAAGCTCTAAAACTTTATTTAGATAAAACAAAAATGGCAAATACTATATCTTTTAATATGGGATGTAATTTCTCGTTTGAAAAAAGTGCATTACTATATAGTAAATTATATAAGAAGGTGCTCGGATGAATTTGGCTATCGATGCTGGCGGTACAAATTTACGTGCACAGATCTGGAATAAAGACAAAGTCGTAAAATCATTAAGTGCAAAAAGTTCTGAAACAGGTCTTTATACATGGATTGTATCTATTTTAAATGAGTTTACAGATATAAAAACAGTAGGTATAGCTTATGCAGGGCAGGTTGAAGATGGAAAAATAATCTCAGCACCAAATATTGAAATTGATAAACATGAAATAAAGCAGGCAATAGAGTCCGAATTTGATCTTTCATTAAAAATAGAAAATGATCTTACATGTGCTGTATTGGCTGAATCAAATGCACATAAAAGTGAAAATATTTGTGCCTTATATGTAGGAACAGGACTTGGACTTGGTGTAATAGAATCTGGCAAAATTCTTCGCGGTAAACATAATATTGCAGCTGAAATAGGGCATATACCTTATAAAAAAAGCCCTTTAGAATGTGGTTGTGGACGTGATAACTGTATAGAACTTTACGCATCAGGTTCAGGGCTTAAAAAATGGATAAAACATCTAGATCTGAATTGCGATGTAACACTAGAGAATTTAAAAAAGTCAAATAAAGAGCTACTAAACGAGTTTGAAGAAGCATTAAAACATGCTGTAGGAGTAGCTGTTACACTGTTCAATCCTGAAATTTTAGTGCTTGGCGGAAGTGTTATAACACAAAATCATTATTTAAAAGATATAATAATAAATCAAATTGAAAATTATGCATTACCTCAAGCACTTAAAGATCTAAAAATCTGCATAAGTGATCTTGAAGATGCCCCTTTGCAGGGCGCACTATTACTAAAGGACTATAATGGTTAAGAAAGAGTTGAATATCTTATTTGTAGCATCTGAAGTTGTTCCATTTGCCAAAACAGGTGGGCTTGCGGATGTTTCAGGTGCACTGCCAAAAGCTCTAGGTGCAATGGGACACAATGTAATAGTTGTAATGCCAAGATACTATCAAATAGACAAAGGTTCTTTAACTCATATTGAAGGTGTACTTGGTGTAAACATGGGACCTATGGGTGAACTGTATGGTGCTGTGTATAAAGCAAAACTTCCAGGGAGTGATGCAGAGGTATATTTTATAGATCATGAACAGTTTTTTGGTAGAAAAGGGCTTTATCATAGTGATAACGAACCATATCAGGACAATGACAACCGTTTTATATTCTTATCTAAAGCAGCACTTGAACTTTGCAAAATGCTAAATTTTGTACCGGATGTTATACATGCAAACGACTGGCATACGGCAGCTCTGCCGCTCATTACTCAGACTCATTATCAGCATGATTTTGGCAGTATTCCTACAATACTTACTATTCATAATCTTGAACACCAAGGTGATTTTTTTAAAGGTGCAATAGATGTTATGGAGAGTGGCTGGGAGCACTTTAATCCGCAAGCTTATGAGAGTATGGACAGACTTAATCTTCTAAAGGGCGGTATAGCATACGCAGATGCAGTAACTACTGTCTCTAAACGTTATGCTAAAGAGATGCAGATCCCAGACTTTGGTTTTGGGTTGGATTCTCATATAAAAGCTCACTCATCAAAATTATTTGGCATTTTAAACGGTGTTGATTATGATGAATGGAATCCTTCAGTTGATAAATATATAGCTAAAAACTTTGATGTTGATGATATGAAAGGCAAAGCTGTTTGCAAGAGAGCCTTACAAGAACACTTCTCTCTTGAGATTGATGATAATAAACCGCTAATTGGTTTTGTAGGACGTTTTGCAAAACAAAAAGGTATAGAGCTTATAGCAGGAGTAATAGACTCTCTTTTAGATAGAAATATCCAAGTTGTAATGCTAGGAACTGGTGAAAAATGGGCTGAGCACTACTTTAGTGAAGTAGCTTCTCGTCACTTTGGCAGATTTGGTCTGCATGTCGGTTATTCCGATGAGCTTGCCCACCAGATAGAAGCAGGGTGTGACTTCTTTTTAATGCCATCACTTTTTGAACCGTGCGGGCTTAACCAAATCTATAGCCTGCGATATGGAACACTCCCAATTGTGCGTGCAGTAGGTGGACTTGACGATACTATTGAGAATTATAGTGAAGAACACAAAAGCGGCAACGGTTTTAAATTTTATATGCCTACACATGATGGTCTTTACCATACGGTAATCTGGGCGGCTGAAGTTTACTGGAATGATCGTGATGCTTATAAAAAACTACAGCAAAATGCAATGAGAATGCACTTTGGCTGGGATGATGCGGCTTCATCTTATGAAGATGTTTATCGTTACGCTATAGCTAAAAGAAGAGTTTCTAAACTACAATAAGGAGTTTGTATGCAATACCCGTGTTACTATGATATAAGCCGTTTCGAAGAGCTTGATATATATCTGTTTAAAGAGGGAACTCATACTAAACTTTATCAAAAACTAGGCTCACACCTTATGCAAAGAGAGGAACAAAACGGAACTTACTTTGCACTGTGGGCTCCAAATGCATTAGGTGTGTCTATAAGAGGTGATTTTAATAACTACGACATCCACTCTCACCAGATGAAAAAAAGAGATGATGAGTCAGGTATTTGGGAAGTTTTTATAGAGGGTGTAAGTAAAGGCTCTACATATAAGTATCATATATCTACAGGTGAACATAATGCTAATCCTGACAAGGCTGATCCGTATGCTTTTTATGCTGAAGTAGCTCCGCATTCTGCATCTAAAATATGGAATATAGAAGACTATAAATGGAATGATAAGGAGTGGATGTCTACAAGAGCTAAAAAAAACTCACACAAAGCTCCTATATCTATCTATGAAGTTCATCTAGGTTCTTGGAGAAGAAAAGTTGAAGAGGACAACCGCTATCTTAACTATGTTGAGGCTGCACAGGAATTAGCTGCATATATAAAAGAGATGAACTTTACCCATGTAGAGCTTTTACCAATTACAGAGTTTCCGTTTAAAGGTTCATGGGGTTATCAGGTAAGCGGTTATTTCGCACCGACATCACGTTTTGGGACACCTGAAGAGTTTATGAGGTTTGTTGACATTATGCATTGTAACGGAATAGGGGTGATCTTAGACTGGGTTCCTTCACACTTTGTTACTGACGGGCATGGGCTTATGAACTTTGACGGTACCTGTTTATATGAGCATAAAGACCCTAGAAAAGGCTATCATCCGGATTGGGGCAGTGCAATATTTAATTATGATCGCAACGAAGTACGCGCATTTTTGATCTCATCAGCTATGTTTTGGCTTGAGAAATACCATATTGATGGCATACGTGTAGATGCTGTTTCTTCAATGCTGTTTTTAGACTTTGGAAGGGAAGAGGGTGAGTGGATTCCAAATGAGTTTGGAGGAAACGAGAATCTTGGAGCCATTACATTTTTAAAACAGTTAAATACATCATTGTATAAAGAGTTTAACGACATAATGACCTTTGCAGAAGAATCTACGGCATATCCTATGGTTAGCCGTCCTGTTGAGAGCGGGGGGCTTGGTTTTGGATTTAAATGGAACATGGGCTGGATGCACGACACTCTGAAATATTTTAAAAACGACCCTGTTTACAGACAACATCACCACGGGCAACTTACATTTAGCTTTATATATATGTATAATGAAAATTATATACTGCCGCTTAGTCACGATGAAGTGGTACATATGAAGGGCTCTTTGATCAATAAAATGCCTGGAGATAATAATCAGAAGTTTGCAAATCTTCGTGCAATGTATGGTTTCATGATGGCTCATCCTGGGAAAAAACTACTGTTTATGGGTGGAGAACTAGCTCAATTTGCCGAATGGAATTATGAGCAAAGCCTTGATTGGCATCTACTTGAGAACGCAGAAAATAGGGGTGTTAATAAGATTGTAAGCACACTAAACCAGTTATATAGATATGAACCAGCCCTGCACCAAAACGACAATGAAACCAATGGTTTTGAATGGATTGATGAAAGAGATTATCAGGCGAATGTTATAGCTTTTATAAGAAAAGCTGAAAAACAAGAGGATGATATTATAGTTGTGTGTAATTTCTCTGATCATACACGTGAGTCATATCCTATAGGTATTTCAAAAAAAGGTGAATATGTTGAGATTTTTAATTCTCAGGATTCTGAGTTTAATGGCTGGAGTGCTAAAAATGACAAACCTATAAAATCTAAGCAAGTTAAACATCATGGTAGAAACCACAAGCTAGAAGTTACTTTACCTGCATTAAGTGTAGTGTACCTCAAACTGAAGCAATAAAATATTTTCAATAGAATATACATTATGTTAACCAAACTATATATGACAAAGCCTGTACCTCTCATATAAAAAATCCTTTTGAAAATTCTAATGAAACAATTTCAATTTAATAAAGCAACTATATCTTTAAAATAACGTTTGTTTTCCCATTTTTGTTTATTACCTACTACATAAAATCTATTTTTTGCACGAGTGGCAGCCACATTTACCAAGTTTGGCTTTTTAGATGCCCACATTCTAGCCCCTTCATTTTGTGGATCACTGCCAAGAACAAGTATTACTACTCTAGCCTCTTTTCCTTGAACAGTATGAATAGTGCCAATATTCTCTCTTTTTATTGTGTCTAAACTTCTAAAATGGTCTTTTAAACCTTTAACTACGTCTTTGAATGGACTAATTATATATATGTCTTTTGATTCAACATCGTTTCCACTAAGATATTTAATAATCTTTCCTGTTACAACACCTTCTTCTTCAATCCAATGACCACTGTTTATAGAAGAATTAACATCAATCCATTGACTTTTATCAAGTCTTTCATTTACCTTTTTCTTCCCATGAACCATTAGTCCATTATAAGTAGTAACATTAGAAATTTCAAACATAGGTGAGCAGCATCTTCTATGAACCCTTAATGGTGATCCTACCCAAGTATTATTTTCTTCATCAGATGATAAGTATGTACCATGGATTTCAGAGAAATCAGCTCTTTTTTGTACAGATGTGTATTCAGAAAGAGAGTTTTCATGAGCTCCTGCCTCCTTTCTAAGCATATCTTGTATAGAAGAAGGAAGTCCTATTATTGGTTCTAGCTGTAATGGATCCCCAACAGTTACAACACGTTTTGCTCTCATAATAGCCCCTACAGCAGCCTGAGCTGATGCTTGACCAGCTTCATCTATTAATACCCATCCAATCTTCTTGCCCCATAAATGTTCAAACAACCTACCAAAAGATGCAAAAGTTGTTGATACAACTGGAACAAAGAAAAATAGTGTAGCCCATGCATGTTCAACAGTATTTGAAAACTTGGTATTAGCTTTTACTTTATTTTCCAAAATATCTATAAGACAAAAAAGATTGTTTCTTAATCGATTAGCATTTGAATCAATGAGAGCTTTATGCAAATTAAGTGCTTTACAAAACACATCTGCTCTAGCCAGATGAAATTCATTATCCATCCAAGGACTTGACAACTCTCTAGAATTAACATCGTTTTCTCTTTTTTCATATTTATTTCTGTTTTGAAATGCTGAATCTAGCTTTGATTTTAAGTTTTTCATAGAGTTTCTTAAATTATTTATATCATTTTCTTTACTATGAATATTTTCTTCTGTAGTAGATACTAGAGATCTTGTTTCGACCAAACTTATAGTTATCTCTGCTAAAGCAAGCTGTTCTTTTTTTAGTTTTTTTTGTTTACTTTTTATATTTTCTTTTAAAGATTTTTGACTCTTTTGAAGTTCTACTTCTTTCTCTTCAAGAAAAATTGCCTTTTCATTCCATGATTTATTTCTTTTACCTTTAAATGCCAACCAGTCTATAATAACTTCAAAAAAAGACAGCTTCTTATCAAAATGTAATTCAATTTGTTTTTGTATATCTAAGATCTCTTTATTACAGGATTGGGATTTAGTAATATCTTGGCTGATAACCTTATCTAGATTATTTATAATAAGCTGTATTGGTTCTTGCTGATTAGTAAGTTCTTTAACTTTTTCTTGGTAATGCTGTAAAGTTTGTATTAGTGTCTGTAATTTGCTTGATTCGTTATCCAATTCAATTTGTTTAGAATTGATAGCCACTTGTATTTGTTCAGGTAGTTTTTTAATTTTAAGCCTAAACTCTTTCATTGTTTTAACTTTTTCAACAGATGACAAAAATTCTTTTTTAGCCTTTTCCCATTTCTTAATACTAGTTTCCTCTGGGATATCTTTAGCCTTTTTTAAATAACTTTGAAAACCTTCTAAATGTTTTTGTTGATCGTCATACCAAAAGTTGGATATAAACCTACTCTTATTTTTTGAGTTTCCTAAGCATGCTGCCCCACTCCCCCATGATTCTCCTGATATTAGCCTGTCTCCAGTAGTTTTAAAAAAATCTATTTTATCTAACCATTTTTTATCAATAGATTCTGAAGCCGGGATTTCTAATGTTACATTCTCAACTGCACCATTATTGCTTGAGGCAACTACAATTTCATCACCTAAAAAAATCTCTTTTAGTGGTGAAAACCATCTCTGATAATCATCAGTTTTCCATGCTTCACTTTGTTTAGCGGATTTAAATAAATCGCTAGGCTTATCAAGTGTTGCTATTTTTTGCGCACGTTCAGTTATTATCATAGCAATAAGATCACGTAACATTGTTGTTTTACCTGTACCGGGAGGTCCATTTACTGAATAAAGCCCTGTGTTTCTTGATAGTCTATTTAATATTGAATTTATAGCAAATTGCTGACTATATGCAAGTGGATAACCATTCTCTGATGGCCAGCAAGCAATTGGTATATTTTCAGGAGACAAAACATCATATACATAATCAATATTTTTCACAATATCTATTCTTTTTTTTACGACAGATGATTCATCCATTTCTAAGTATGTGCGTATTAAATCTATGTTTTTATTTAAACTTACACTATCAATTGTTTTTTTTAAATCTTGGGTATAAAAGCTGTTTAATATATCTGTTTCAATTGTGTCTTCTTTAATGTTTTCAAGCTTTTTTTGTGTTGCTAAAACCTGATAAAGGTCTTTTTCAAATAAAAAATTAGCACCAATATCATTAACTATTTTTTCATCTATAATATTAAATACGTTTGTAAAATTTGTTTCAAACTCCTCATTATTTAACCAATCGGTTAAATAGTTAGATATATTTTCAAAATCACTATAATCTAATTTCGATGTGTTTTTATTTACACATATTGAATTTAATGCCCAAGGAGCAGTGGAAATTTGAAGACCATCTTTTTTTGGTAATAAGTTTTGATCAATATTAATTGCATATAAGGCTGCATTTCCATATTGTGTTCGTTCTTCAAAATCATCTGACACATTTAATACATTGATCAGAGTTTGTTTAATTTTTTCAATCTTATATATGCCACCATAAAGAATATATTCCCATCCATATCCTGGTTTAACATGATGTTTTGTATTTTGAATAAAATTTGAAGCTTCACTAAGTGTACCTCTGAATGCCTTTTGGTTAAAGTTATTAATTTTGGAAGGATTTTCTATAGTTTGTGGGAGAAGAAGTTCTTGTGAGTACCAATATTTCAAAATTTTCAAAAGTTTATCATTATTCATTGTGCGCCTTGCAAAAAATATTTTTTAAGAAATTATATTATTTAATGCGTAAGTGTATCAATTATCACAATCACATAGTGCAAAATAGTTGATTTATGTTTATTTATTTCTATTATGTGTAATTAAGTTATATTTTACAGCTAAAAATATTTAATTGACAAAAAATGAGTTTAGATAAATTATGTTAACCAAGACATATATATGACAAAGCCTGTAACTCAATACATACATACTCTGCTACATTTGAAAATATACTATAATTCCAAAACATTTATACAAGGTAATTAAATAACGATGATTAAAGTAGCAGTAGTTGGTGCCGGTTACGGTGGTTTAAGAGCAATAGAACATTTGGTTGGTAACGAACAAGTTTCATTATATCTATTTGATGAAAATTCATATCACTATCTACAAACAGAAGCTTACGGTTATATTGCAGGTAGATTTGATCTGCACGATGTAGCACTTGATTTAAACAACTGGTGCCATGGATTCAAGTACCCTATTACGTTTATAAAAGAAAAAGTTGAATATATTAACTCTTCAAAGCGTTCTATTCAAACAGCCTCTTCCACTTACGATTATGATTATCTAATAATTGCTACTGGTGCACGTACGAACTTTTTTAGTTTTATAGATGGCATGGATAAATACGGTTACGGAGTTAAAAAGCTTTTTAGAAGTCATAGTTTTCGTACATCTTTTGAACACCTACTTTATGAAAAGCTTGAAAATCCATCTATACAGGGTCAAACCATCAACCTTGCAATTGGTGGTGCAGGACTAAGCGGTGTAGAGATAGCTGCAGAGATGAGTGATGTTATAAAAAGACACACTAAAAGTATTGGTGAGTCTGCAAAAGAGATTAAGGTTTACCTTATTGATGCAAGTGAAACAATACTGCCTGGTATGAGTCCATATATTATAGAAAATACGAAAAATAGACTTAATGATCTAGGTATAAACATAATGACAAAGTCATTTATTGAACGTGTAGATCTTGATACAGTATATTTTAAAGACGGTAGGAAACTTGATTATACCTTTATGATATTTACGGGCGGAATATTAGCAAATACAATAGAATGTGATATAAATCCTTCATTAAACAGAACAAACCAATATATATGCGATACTACCCTACGCATTGAAAAAAACATATTTGTAATTGGCGACTGTTGTGAGATTAAAGACAAAAAGCAAAATATACTTCCCCCTACTGCACAAATCGCTGAAAAAAGTGCAGAGTATGCAGCTAGTTCAATAGAAAAGCTTATACAAAACAAAGAGATTCAACCTTTCTCAGCAAATGTAGACGGTATTTTCGTGGCACTTGGAGGAAAATATGCAGTAGGTGAACTATTTTCATATATTAAAGTTAAAGGGTATTTAGCATATTATTTAAAGAAATTAATCACAAAAAGCTATTATATCGGCTTAAAATTTAGATTAAATACCGGCTTTAAAAAACGTACAATGAGTGAAGGAGAAGAATAATGAGTAGTAGAAAAGAGGAACTGATATTAGATATTCAAAACCTATTAAACAATTACGATGACATTAATTCAACATCAATTAACCCTGCTCTTCTTGAGTTTATGGATGAAAAAACACTTATAAGTATTATAGATACCTTATTAACACAAAAAGAAGATGCTAAAGAACTAGATATAGAATGGCTAGAAAAATTCAAAAAATATAAAGATTGTTAATTTTCTGTTATTAACAGTTAATATAATATTTGTTTATTAACATTTTTTGTGTATAATACTTTGAAAATTTTAATTAGGAATCGTTATGGCAAATATTGATTTAGTACAATTAACACAACAGACAAAAAAACTTACAGCTATGGTTGTAGAGGATGAGAAAGTTACAAATGAACTATTAAGTTCAACTTTTAAAAACTTTTTTTCAAATGTTACTTCATGCTTTAATGCTGAAGAAGCTCTAGATGCATTTGGTAAAGTTAATCCGGACATAATTTTCGTTGATATTGTTATGCCTGGTATGGATGGAATTGAGCTTGCAAGAAAAATTCGTGAACAAAACCCAGGACAAATCATTATCGTAATATCTGCAAGTAACGATATTGAAAAAATATCTGAGTCTATCGAAGTTGGTGTAAATAGTTTTATTCAAAAACCAATTGATACTAAAAAAATCATTGAACTTCTTAGTGGAATCACTTCAATGATCAACAAAAAACGTAAAGTAGAAACAAAAACTTTCTCTATCTCTTTACCGTTAGATTTATATGATCTTGTAAATGAGAATGCAAAAGAGGAAAGTATCTCTAAAAATGCAGTTATTATTAGAGCATTAAGAGGTTTTTACGAAAATAACTAACAAACCTTTCGAAATTTATATTATCTTAAGTAAAAGATATATATAATTTCGGCTCAACAACAAATGGCCCCATCGTCTAGCGGTTAGGATCCATGGTTTTCATCCATGTTACAGGAGTTCGAGTCTCCTTGGGGTCACCACTTTCAAATAAAAAAACAATCAAAACAAAAGAACTTTATTAGCTAAAATTTGATAAAATTTCAAAAATAATTTTATAGGATTTTTAATGCTTAGATTCGCACCTAGTCCAACTGGTGAAATGAACATAGGAAGCTTGAGGCTTGCCCTACTCAACTATATTGTTTCTCAACAAAAAAAAGAAGATTTTATAGTACGTATAGAAGATATGGATAAAGAGAAAAACATAGAAGGATGCGATCAAGAAATTTTAGACATACTTGATCTTTTTGGCATAAAATACACTCAAACAATCTATCAAAGCCAAAACTACAAGTTCCACTCAGCTATGGCTCTACAATTGATGCATGAAAAAAGAGCTTTTAGTTGTTTTTGTTCAGATGAATGGCTTGATAAAAAGCGCAAAGAAGCTGAAAAAGATAATAAACCTTACAGCTATGATGATGCTTGTAGAAATCTACCTGCAGAACTTGTAATTGACAATACAAATCCTTTCAGAATAAGAATCACTAGACCTGAATCAGACATAGTAATACATGATAAAATTAAAGGTGACTTATCTTTTTCTATTGATGAAGTAGACAGTTTTGTAATTCTCAATCAAGATAAAACACCTACATATAATTTTGCGTGTGCTATTGATGATATGATTAGTGATATTAGTATGATAATTCGTGATGAAAATCATCTCTCAAATACTCCAAAACAAGAACATATCAGAAGATCTTTAGGGTATGAAAAAAATGTTGAATATGCACACCTTGTACCTATTTCTAATTCTGAAGATTTTAGTATTAAAAGCCTACTAGAACAAGGCTTTCTGCCTGAAGCTATCATTAACTGTCTTCTATCAACAGTTATAGAATCATCCTCTGAAATTTTTACTTTAGAAGAAGCAATAGAGTCGTTTGATATAAATAAAATTTCCAACTCACCTGCAGAGTTCAGCATAGAGAAACTTAAGCAGATTAACAACACTTATCTTAAAAATCTAGACGCAAAAGAGTTATCACGTTATGTAGGATTTGCCGATGCTGAAATTGGTGAGCTTGCTCGTGTATTTTTAGATGGTGTATCTACTACAAAAGAGTTAAAAGCTAAAATAGAGCCTATTTTTGCAGATAAAAACATACCAAATGAGCTTAGTGAGCAGTCAAAGGTTATGATTGACGCAATTAAGAATGCACCATTTTTTGATGCATTTGATGATTTTAAAGCTTATATTTCAAAAGAAACAGATATCGATGATGAGAATTTTTCTAAAATACTTCGTTACGTGCTTACAGGAGCTGAGGAAGGTCCTGATCTTGAGAAGATCTATAAATATTTAAAAAACTATATAGGGGGAATCGTTAAATGAGCGTGTTAGTTGATATTATTCAAGGTTTAGGTGGTATTTTAATAACGCTGATCAATGTATATATTTGGGTAGTTATAATAGCTGCACTACTTAGTTTTGTAAACCCTGATCCTTACAATCCAATCGTTCAGTTTTTACATAGAGTTACTCAACCAGCTTACACTTTAGTTAGAAGAAACATAAAAACAGATTTTGGCGGGCTTGATTTAGCACCTCTTGTTATTATTATAGCTCTTCAAGTGGTAGTTGTAATACTAAGCTCTGTTTTACGTGCTCTCTAAAACAAACTATTGTTGATTTTTTTTGTAGCCGATTGATGCTAATTTAGAGTTATTTATGTATAAATCTAAATTTAGCTGATTTCCCTGTTCTTCGAATGATACTAAATAATATTTACTCCATTCGCTCTTCTCTCTAGTAAGAGTTGAGAACCTATTATCATAGTTTAGCTCTTTGATCTTCATATATCCGTGAGAGTTAAGTTTTAAATCAAAATCTTCTATAGAATCTTTCATGTAGATATAAACAACAAAATACTCGTTTTTATTAAATCTATTTGGATAAACCTCATTTAAATATATAGTAGAAAATGTTCCTATAACTTTTTCACCCTCACTTAACTTTACCCTTTTAAAACTTTGGGCACTTAGTTGTTGTTCCTTGTTTAAATCAAAGTAAGTAAATGCATTTTGGCTTGAACATCCGCTTATAAATAAAAGTATTAACAAAATATATATAGTTTTCATGCCGAAATTATAACTTGTTAAACTTTTCTTTTGTATAATCACTTTAAATTTTAAGTAAAGATATAACATTGAATAAAAGATTAGCAGTAGCTTTTACTGGACCATCAAATAGTGGGAAGACAACACTTATATTAAAAGTTGCCAGAAAACTTATTTATGAGCATAAAAAAGAGGTGGCAATAATAAAACATGATCCAGGTGATAAAGCAAGGTTTGATGTTGAGGGAAAAGACAGCTACAAGTTTAGTGATACAGGGGCTGAAGTTATAGTAACCTCCCCTACACGTACAACTTACTTTTCTCATAGACAAAAAGAACTAGATGAGATGATTAGACTCTTTGACAAGTTTGACATACTGCTTGTCGAGGGTTTAAAAAACCTGCCTTTACCTAGAATAGCCGTATTTAGAAACTCTCTAGATACAGACTATTTTCCATACATGGATGCGTTGGCTATAGATGAGAGCATAGATTCAGATGCTTACGATATCCCAAAAAATGTTTCTATGTTAGATCTAAATGACCCTGAAGATGTAATATCTTGGATACTTAAAAACTCAAAGGAAGTATAAATGACAGATATATTTGAAGCGATACAAAGAAGTGCAAAAAGAATCAAAAAAGCGATTGATATTAAAGATATTGGTTATTCAAACCAAGCAAACAGCTCAGGTGAAACACAACTTCAGCTTGATATTCAATGCGATATGATAATCGAAGAGGAACTTTCACACGTACCTACGGTTCATACAATAGCAAGTGAAGAAAAAGAGCATCCAATGGAGCTAAATACAAAAGGTAAGTATTTTATAGCATATGATCCACTTGATGGTTCATCTTTAATAGACGTTAACCTTAGTGTAGGGACTATTTACGGTATATATGAAGGTGGATTTGGTTCTGAAAATATGGTTGCTTCATGTTATGTAGTTCATGGACCAAGAGTTGAAATGGTGTTTGCTCACAATAAAGTTAAACTTCACCTGCTTCAAGAGGAAAACTGGGAGTTTGTTAAAGAGATCCGTATGAAAGAAAAAGGTAATCTAAACGCACCCGGCGGGACTCAACAAAACTGGGAACCATATCATAAAGAACTAGTAGACAGTTTCTTTAAAGAGGGTTATCGCCTTAGATATTCCGGTGGTATGGTTCCAGATCTTCACCAAATACTGCTAAAAGGCGGTGGTCTGTTTTCTTACCCTGCTACAAGTGATAAACCTGAAGGAAAACTACGCAGACTGTTCGAAGTTTTCCCTTTTGCATTCATTTATAAACTAGCAGGCGGAGAAGCGATTAACGGTAAAGATGATCTAATGACACTTCCATATGCTCATGTTCACGATACATCACCTTGTTTTTTTGGATCACGTCATGAAATTCAAAGAGTAAAAGAAGTTTATGCAAACAACTGAATCTAAAGAGCTTGATAAATTTGAACTTCATTTAGAAAGCATGATAGAAAATGTAAAAGAATGTCAACAAAAAAACAGTGTTGATTCTTGCAGCAAATGTGATCAATTTCTAAAGTGTGAGCTTAGAAATGATTATGTAAACTCAGTTTATAACAGTATGTCCAAGGGAGATACAGGTGGCTTTGAGTTTTAAACTATTATCTAAGAATTCTTAGATAAAATAACAAAATTAAAATATTTAATAGGATAAAAATTGAGTAAATATATAACTACCCCAATCTACTACGTGAATGGTGAAGCACACATTGGTCATGCATATACAACTTTTATAGCTGATTCACTAGCAAGATACGAAAGACTAAAAGGTGAAAAAACTTTCTTTTTAACCGGTACTGACGAACATGGTCAAAAGATCGAAGAATCTGCTCAAAAGAAAGGTAAAGAAACTCAAGCCTTTGCTGATGAGATCAGTGCTACATTTAGAAACCTTTGGGATGAGTTTGAAATATCTTACGATAAGTTTATCCGTACAACAGATGAAGATCATAAGCTTGGTGTTCAAAAAGCGTTTGAGAAAATGTACGAAAAAGGTGATATTTACAAAGATTTCTATGAAGGTCACTACTGTGTAAGCTGTGAGACTTTCTTTCCTGAAACTCAATTAGTTGATGGTGAATTTTGTCCTGACTGTGGTCGTACAACAAACGTAGTAAAAGAGGAAAGCTACTTTTTTAAACTTTCAAACTATGAAGACAAACTTTTAGCACACTATGAACAAAATCCTGAATTTATCATGCCAAAATCTCGCGCTAATGAAGTAATTAACTTTGTAAAAGGCGGATTACGTGATCTTTCAGTAACTCGTACTTCATTTTCGTGGGGTGTACATATGCCAGCTTCTATAAACGATGACAAACATGTTATGTATGTATGGTTGGATGCACTTCTAAACTATATAACAGCTCTTGGATATGGTAAAAATGAAGAAAATATGGACTTCTGGCCAGCTTCAACGCAGCTTGTGGGTAAAGATATCTTGCGCTTTCATGCTATTTACTGGCCTGCATTTTTAATGAGTCTTGATCTTCCGCTTCCAAAAACTATTGGTGCACACGGTTGGTGGACACGCGATGGCGAAAAGATGAGTAAGTCTAAAGGTAACGTAGTATCACCTAAAGATGTGTCAGATGCTTATGGATATGAAAACCTAAGATACTTCATGCTTCGTGAAGTTCCTTTTGGTCAAGACGGTGACTTTTCTCAACGTGCACTGATTGATAGAATGAACTCTGAATTAAGTAACGATCTTGGTAACTTATTAAACCGTATAATCGGTATGAGCGGTAAATACTCTGATTTTGAGATCGATAGTGTTGATGTAGAAAAATACCATTCTAAAGAGTTAACTCAGATGAATGAGGTATTAGATTCATTAGACAACTACATGGAAACTCTTCAAACTCATAGATACCTTGAAGAGCTTTGGAAGCTTTTTGCTATTGGAAACAGCGCTATTACAGAGTATGAGCCATGGGCTAAGATGAAAGAAGACAGAAAAGACGAAGCACTAGCTACAGTTGCACTAGTTGCAAATGTTCTTGCAAAAGCTGTTGTTATGCTTTCTCCTATTATGCCTAACACATCTAAAAAAGTTGCAGATACTCTTAATTTTGAGATCAATAACGATAGTTATACAGAGCTAGTTTGTGATAAAAAACTGTTAAAATTATTTAATATTAAAAAGATAGATCCACTATTTCCTCGTATTGAAGAGCCTTTAATGCCTGAAGCTCCTGCACAAGAGCCAAACAAACCTGTAAGTGATGATGAGCCTCAAGAGGTTGAAGAAGATAATTTAATAGAGATCGGTCAATTTTTTGAGACATCTCTAAAAGTCGGAACCGTAGTTGAAGGTGAAGCAGTGCCTAAAAGCTCAAAACTTCTTAAACTACAAGTAGATCTAGGAGAAGCTAAACCTAGACAAATCATTGCAGGTATTAAAAAATCTTACTCTGCAGAAGATTTGATCGGTACTCAGGTTTGTGTAGTTGCAAACCTAAAACCTGCCAAACTAATGGGAATGTTATCTGAAGGTATGCTACTAGCAGCTAAAGATGATGAGGGTTTATGTCTTATTCGCCCTGAAAAACCTAAAAAAGCCGGCACTCCTATTGGATGAGGCTTGAAAACCTACTAGCACTTACACATGCAAAACTAAATACTGAGCCATGTGTAAGTAATTTTGAAAATATCATTTTTGACGTAAACAAAGTAAATCGAGGCGATCTCTTCATAGCCAAAAATAATCAAGAGATATCAGAAGCCGTAAAAAACGGTGCTTACGGAATATTTTATGAGTCAGACTGTGAAATACTAGATAGTGAAATTGCATGGATTCAAACAGATAATTTAGAAGAAGCATTAAAAAGACTTCTAAGATTTAGACTTATAGAAAAAGAAGCTACAGCTTATGAATGTAGTGAAGTTGTTATCAAATTAGCTAAACAATTTATTATAGAACCACACTGTGTTATAGTTAGTGGAGATACTGAACATCTTTTTAAAAACTTATGGCATATACAAAACCGCTCTACCCTGCTTTTTTCACCTTCACTTAACGATGAAAGAATATTTGCAAATAAAAAGAATACGCCAAGCAGATCTCTAGAGCAAATAACAATTATGGAAAAAACACTTTTTGAAACATCTTTTATATATGATAATGTATTTTATGAAAGACAAACAATATCGCCGTTTTTTATGCCTTATTTAGAAGAGCTGTTTAATATATTTAAAACACTTAAGATCAACTATAAACTAAAAAAATTCACTCCAATAGAGCACTTTGAAGCTGTATTTACAAATAAAAACTTTGAGATAAAAGAGTTTGGTACAAGCGATAAAGTTCTAATTTTTGAATCAAACAATGACTTAATAAAAACCGAGATTGAGTATTTGCAAAATAATGCTACTTGGGCAAACATAATTTACATTGTTCCTCAAGATATCGATTTAAATGTTACACAAAACACTTTTATTTATAAAAATAGTGATGAGATTTTAAATATTTTAAAGCAAAACCGATTTAATTTCGCATTTGTAGCCGGAGTTGATAAAAGTATTTTAGAACAAAATCAATCTGAACAAAAATCACATACACAATTGACTTTGGCATTTTAGGAGAGTTTATTAATGGATAGAAGAAATTTTTTGACTACAGCCGGCATTGGAGCAGCTTCAATCGCAATAACAGGTTGTAATGAGAACAACAGACAGGCAATAGACTACTCAAAACACCCTAAAAACACCACTGAAGACAATAAGCGCGTAAATATCAATAGAAATAAGAAGACTACGTTAAAACTCGCAACAAGCTGGCCTGCTCACTTTCCAATAATGGGAACAGGTGTTGATAATTTTGCTTCAAGAATTAAACAAATAAGCGGTGGCAGTTTAGAAATAAAAATATATGCAAAAAATACACTAGTTCCTGCATTAGCTGTTTTTGATGCAGCTTCAAGCGGTCAGATCGATGCCTTTCATTCAGGACCTTATTATTGGAAAGGTAAGAACTCTGCATTTTCACTTTTTAGCGGTATACCGTTTGGCTTTACTGCTGAAGAGATCAATTCATGGATGCTTTATGGCGGAGGACTTGAACTATGGCGTGAACAGTATGCAAAATACAATCTACACCCTTTTTTAGGCGGAAATACAAATATTCAAATGGGTGGATGGTTTAGAAAACCGATAAATTCTTTAGAAGATATGAACGGTCTTAAAATGAGAATACCTGGTCTTGGAGGGGAAGTTTTTGCAAAAATGGGAGTTAACCCTATACTTCTGCCTGCGGGTGAAATATATACCTCTTTGGAACGCGGTGTAATAGATGCAACCGAATGGGTTGGACCTGCACTAGATATCAAAATGGGCTTTTACAAAGTAGCACCGTATTATTATTCTGGCTGGCACGAACCAGGCTCAATACTAGAGCTAACATTTAATAAAAAAAGTTTTGACAAACTTGCAGATGAACACCAAGCTATGATCGAAGTAGCTTCGAGTGAACTTAATTCAAATATGACACACGAATTTCATGCCAAAAACATCTTAGCACTTGAGAAACTGCGTTCTATGGACATTAAACTATCTAAATATCCTGACGATGTTATTACAAAGGGTAAAGAGTCTCTGAAAGTTGTTTTAGAGGAGCTTAGCTCAAAAAATAAAGATTTTGAGATTGTACAAAATTCAATTGAAAAATATTTAAACTTATCCAAAGAGTGGAGTAAAGTAAGTTTAGGGTATTTTATTAACGAAAGATGATTGATTTTTAGGTACAATTCCAGGATTTTTTTCGTGGAACACTATTTTGAAGATATTATTTTTAACTTTTTTAATTATTTCTAACATATTTGCTATATCTTTTAAGGGGAAAATTGTTGACTCTGTTACAAAAGAACCGATAATAGATGCAAAAATAAGCGACTCCAACCAAACTATACATTCTCATATATTCGGTCACTTTGTACTTGATAGTAACGAAGAGGTCGCTTTCATCAAAGCCTACGGATACAAACCAAAAAAATTTAAACTCTCAGAACTTTCAAAAACAATTGAACTGACACCAATCAAGGTAAAAGCACTCTATCTGAATTTTTGGGGAGCAAAAATTGATTCTAAAACATTTGCCAGAATCTTAAAAATCATAGATGAAACAGAGATAAATTCTGTTGTAGTTGATATAAAAAGTGCTGAAGGACTTACTTCATACAAAACATCATATGACAAAGCAAACTCTTATGGAGCATGGTTTCAAAGAAGCATAAAAGATATAGATGAGTTTATGAGTGTTCTTAAATCAAAAAATATATATACGATAGCAAGATTATCAACTTTTAAAGATGATCTTCAAGCTAAAAATAATCCTGACTATGCAATTAAAACTAAAAACGGTGAAGTCTGGAGAAACTTTGACGGTATAGCGTGGGTTGATCCTTATGATAAAAGAAGTCATATCTATACTATTGAGATTGCTAAAGATGCTGCTAAGGTAGGTTTTGATGAGATCAACTTTGACTTTATACGATTTCCTGCAAGACGTGGGCTTGTTTTCTCAAAAGAAAACACTGAGCAAAACCGTATTAAAGCTATTGAAGAGTTTTTATCTTTAGCACAAAATGAGCTTAGAAGATATGGAGTTTTTGTCTCTGTGGATACTTATGGATTAATTTGCTGGAATGAAACAGACACCGGTATAGGTCAAACTATTAAAGGGCTATCAAAATATGCTGACTATATTTGTCCGATGCTCTACCCTTCAGGGTTTAGTTCGAGTTATTTTAATGTAAAAAACCCAGCTGATTATCCGCATAAAGTTATATATGAAAGTATAAACAATGTTGTTGATCAGATCAATCCGCTAAGACTTAGACCATGGCTTCAACATTTTAAAGACTATACTCAAGAGAAACGTTTTTATGTTAAAAAAGATATTGAAGCTCAAATTCGTGCATCTGAAGAGCATGATACAAACGGCTGGATGATGTGGTCACCTTCTAGCAGATATAAACAAAACTACTTTAGACTTACTGCAATAAGTAGAATTGACTCTGAATAGATTTTAAATCTTTAGATAGAGGCATATACTTATCAACCAGTCTGTGAAACTCTTTAGAGTGGTTCATATGCACTAAATGAGCCAACTCATGAATCACTACATAATCAATTTGTTCTTGCGGGGTATTGTACAAATATGTATTTAAAGTAATAATTCTATTTGAACTGCAACTTCCCCAACGTCTTTTCATCTTTCTAAACTTTAGTGACGAATACTTTAATCCCATTAGTTTTGAATAATACTCTACCCTGCTTTTTAGATACTCTTTCGCTATTGTTTCATCTGACAAAGTTTTATCCACATAGATTCTGCTTTTAAGCTCAATTAACTTTTTGTGAATCCACTGCTCTTTTTCCAAAAGTAATTTTTTTATATAAGAATCCGAAACTCGTGGTGTTTTTAACAGTACACCATCTTTTGACACACTTATATAACTATTCTTTAGTCTTGGTTTGCAAATATGTGTAATTTCAAAACCGTTATGGTTTATTTTATTTGTACGGGATTGGATCATTTACTCCTGCAAGTTCAAAACCTCGTAGTCTCAATCTACAACTGTCACAAACGCCACAAGCTTTATCTTCATCCTGGTAACAGCTCCATGTTAATTCTAAAGGCACATTGAGTTCTAGCGCTTTTTGAACTATTTGAGATTTCTTGAGCTTAACCAAAGGCATATCAATCGTTATATTTGTCTCATCTTTAGTTCCAAGATTAATGCTTTCTTGCATACTTTTTATATAATCAAATCTGCAATCAGGATAACCGCTGCTGTCTTCTTCAACTACACCAATACTTATAACGCCAGCACCCTCTTTTTCAGCTATTGCCGCCGCCATACTTAAAAATATACCGTTTCTAAATGGTACGTATGTAACGGGTACTCCGTCTTCAAGTCCAGATGTAGGTACTTGTATACTTTTATCTGTCAGTGCCGAAGCACCTAGTTGTTTGAAAAAATCTAAATCAAGTATATATTTTTCTTTTACATCTAGTTTATTGCATATTTTATGAAAACATTCCAACTCTTTTTTTTGAGTTCTTTGATCATAATTGAAATGAACAGCGATTATCTCATAGCCTTCACTTTTTTTAATGTATGCGCTCAAAGTGGAGTCCATACCGCCACTCATAACACATACAGCTTTTTTACTTTTAATATTTTTCATAAAAGAATTTTAACATATATTTTTAATCTACTTTAAATAAAACTGTATATATAATTTAAAAATATAGAATATAAAAGGATATGTTATGCAAGTTTCATCATCAACAAATGCACCGGCTCAACAAGAAGGTAAAAGTCCAATGCAAAAAGCTACAGAGGTTCAATCTCAACAAGTTTTAAAAATTTTAGAAGGTTTAGATGAACAATCTAAACAAACTCAACAAATAAATGCTCAAAAAACAGGAATGGGTAATAACGTAAATCTTCTAGGATAGGATTTTTCTTCCGTATTTGATATAATTCTTTTTATGATTGAATTAGAAAATAATACCTCCTTAAATATTGATGAAGATTTTTTAAGTCAAATAGCTTCATCAATGACAGACAAACACATTGAACTCATAATCACAAATGACATTGAAATACAAGAGATAAACAAACAATACCGTGGAATTGACAAAAGTACTGATGTACTTAGTTTTCCTTACGAGGAAATGCCAATGGCACTGCTTGGAAGTATAGTTATTTCAGACTCTCATGTTATTGACAAAGCAAAGGAGCTTGGTCATAGTGAAGATGATGAATTAGCATTGCTATTCATACACGGACTCTTACATCTTTTAGGCTATGACCATGAAGTAGACAATGGTGAGATGAGATTAAAAGAGGAAGAGTTAATTAATCAATTCAACCTGCCTCAAAGCTTAATAATACGTACTCAAGGATAATAATTGGATTTTATAATATTTATAGTTGCTATGGCATCTTTAATATACGGTGCTGATTTTATAATAAAAGAATCAGAAAGAATTGCTCTTCATTTTAATATATCTCACTTCGTAATCGGTGCGACACTTGTTGCTTTTGGAACTAGTCTGCCTGAGATGGCAGCCTCTATGATGGCTTCAAGTGTTAATAAAAGTGATATGGCAGTCGCAAATGTTGTCGGTAGTGTAATATTTAATATAACCCTAGTTCTTGGAGCTGTTTTTATTTTAGCAAAAAATATGTCAACTTCTCGTGATCTGTTTGCAAAAGACAGTGCATGGGTTATTGTTCCTGTAATAATTTTCTTTTTAATGTCACAAGACGGTGAAATAGGTAGAGTTGACGGAATTCTTTACCTGCTTGTAATGGTTTCATATCTTATCTTTTTGTTTATGTCCTCAAAAGATGATTTAGAAGGCGAAATTGATAAGGATTTAAAAGATAAATTCAATTGGGCAAAAACCATAGTTCTTTTAGTTCTTGGATTCACATTAACAATAGGCGGCGCAAACTTTGTTATTGATAGCGGTGCAAATATAGCTAGAGATTTTGGTATAAGTGAATGGATAATCGGTATATTTTTAATCTCACTTGGAACTAGTTTACCGGAACTTGTAGTATCACTAGTTGCACTTAAAAAAGGTTCTGCAGAGATGAGTATAGGAAACATTATAGGATCAAATGTTGCCAATTTCTCTATGGTACTAGGAGCTGCATCACTTGTTGCACCTCTAAGTGTGGACCTTGTAGCAAACCAATACGATATGTTTATCATGCTTGGTGCATCATTAACACTACTGTTCATAATTGCTAATAAACTATACAATAAAGCAGGCGGTATTTTCTTACTTACAATCCTTGCTTTATTTATTCAGAATGCAGTTGCATAAGCAACTGTATTTTATCTTTTTATATATCCCATCTCTAGAAGTTTATTGTAAATATTTGACACGATTTTACCGGCAGCTGCACCACCATGACCACCGTGTTCAACCATAACCATAACTACATATTGTGGATCTTTATACGGTCCATATGTTGTAAACCAAGCATGTGAACGCGTATAGTATTCCATTTCATGTTCAAGCTCTCTTTCCTCAATATCTTGTAAAATACCTACAACCTGTGCTGTACCTGTTTTCCCTGCAATCTTAATTTTTGAGCTTAAATACTGAGTAGCAGTACCTTTTGGATAGTTACAAACCTCATACATTGCTCTTTGAATTATAGGAAGCTTCTTTAATTCATCTTCATTTAAAATATCTTGTATAATAGGTTTTATCTCATGATTACCTACTTTTTTAGCTACAAAAGGTGTTGGAAGTTTTGATGTAGCCATAAGTGCAGTAAACTGAGCCATTTGAATTGGAGTAACCAGAAAGTCACCCTGCCCAATCGATGTATTTACAGTTTCACCTATGTACCAAGGACGATTAAATTTTTTTCTTTTCCACTCACGTGAAGGAACCGTGCCGATAAATTCATTTGGAAGGTCAATACCGGTTTTTTTACCTAAACCATATCTTTTTAATCCATCACTCATCTTTTTTATGCCGACAAGCAAACTACCTTTATAAAAATAATCATCACAACTCTCACGAATAGCTTTTTTAATCCCTGTTGTTCTGTGCCCAGCTTGTTTCCAACATCTAAAAACCCTTTTTCCAAGCGGCATTGAAGCGCGACAATCAACTGTCCAATATGGACTTATATCATTTGTAATATATACAAGTCCAAGACCTGTCTTTATAGTTGAACCTGGAGGGTATAAACCATGTGTAATTTTATTAGTAAATGGCTTATCTAAACTAGTCGATAACTTTTTCCACATCTTATGGGATACACCGTTTACAAAAGTATTCAGATCGTATTCTGGAAAGCTACTTGCACTAAGCACCCTTCCCTCTACATCCATAACTACTACAGCACCTGCTTTATTATGAAACATAGAAGATATATATTTTTGGAGTTCTATATCTATATTTAGAGTGAGTTTTCTATCCTCTTGTGCTTTTTCATATGAGATCTGCTGTATAACTTGGTTATTAGCGTTTACTTTTACAGTTTTACTTCCTGATTCACCTTGAAGGTAAGTGTTGTAGTACCTTTCAATACCACTCTTTCCTACATACCCAATAAGCTTTAAAAGATCATCATCTTGTATATCTTTGGAATTAGCACGGGAAACGTATCCTATTGAATGAGCAGCTATATTTCCATATGGATAAAACCTTTTTGGCGCTGAAACAATTTTAACATTTTCTCTTAGATTTAGCTTTGTATATACAGGCATCATCTCATTGTATGAAATAAAGTCTACTACGTCTATAAAATCGTGATTATAATAAGAGTCCTGTTTTTTATATATTTTTTTTATCTCTTCTTTATCTAAACTTGGAAGTAAAGATACTAAATTATCTAATTCCTCTTCATATATATCTGCGTTCTTTTTTAAAGTTAGATGCGGTTTCAGCTGTACTTTAAATCCAAGTTTATTAATAGCTATTGGTCGATTTTTATTATCTGAAATCTCGCCTCTAACCGGTGCTAATTTTTCAGTCTTTATTGTATTACTTTGTGATAGTTTGTCATAATAAGAATGGGATTCAACTGCAAGCATGAATACTCTAACTATCAGTGTTATCCAAAGTAGAAAAAATACACTAAGTATAAATTTAATTTTCATAAAATACTCACAATTAAAAACTCAATAACTATATAGTAAATTACATAATAACTAATAGAAGGCATAGGTAATAAAAAAATACTTGAAAGTATTGACGTGAAAAAATAAAAACCTATATACGCAAGTAAAATTATAGAAACTTTAGTACATACTTTACAGTTAAAATTTTGCTCAATTTTCGGAAGTATAAACTTTAAAACAAGTGCAAAATAGATCACTGTAGAAAATAAAAGATACCCTTTCTCACTCTCATAAACAAGTATTGAAAAAACCACCAAAACTATACTTAGCAGGTTCTCTTTTTTGAAAGCTTCTAAAAATAAAAAAAACAATACACCAAGTAATGGAGGAAGGAACAGGTATATACTACTAAGACCTTCATAAAGCACAAACAATGCTACATATAAAAAAGGTGTTAAAGATTTTTGATTAGAGATACTTCGTTGCATACCGGAAAATGTTTACACTTTATACAATCTGCCCAAATTTTATGTTCAGGCAATGACTCTTTTGGAATTTCAACAAAACCCAACTTTTCAAAAAACTCTTTTCTATACGTTAAACTAAGAACTTTTTGCAGACCTAATTCTACACCTTCATCTAATACTTTGTTTATTAAACCACTTCCTATATTTTTACCTCTATAGCCTTCTTTTATAATTAAAGAGCGAATCTCTGCCAGTGATGGAGAGTGTATATGAAGTGCACAAAAACCAACTAGCTGATCATCATCTAAAACAAGTGTATAAGAGCGTATATTTGTAGCTATTTCATCATCTGTTCTATCTAATATTATCCCTGATTCAACTTCAGGTGCAACTAGGTTTTGCATTGCAGCTATATCGCCAAGTTTTGCTTTTTTATATTCAATCATTGTCTGTCAAGTCTCCAAGAATCTTATATAAAATGTTGTTAACCTTTTGCATACCTCTTTTTTTGGCACTTGAGACCATAATTGCATTTGGGAATTCACGTCTTAGTTTGTTTTGCTCTTTTTGGTTTAGCTTATCTATCTTTGTAAAGATCTGAAGTATATACTGACTCTCATTTGAATTCTCAACTAAAAACTCGCTAACAGACTTATCAATATCTAAATGTGGGTGTCTACAGTCAATCAAATGGATAAAAACTTTAATATTTAAACGTTTTGCTATATAGTCAGTTAAGTTCTTCTCCCAATCACTTTTAATACTTTTAGATACTTTAGCATATCCAAAACCCGGTAGATCTACAAACTTAGCAAATCTTTTCTCATCTGTATCCCTATCCATAAAAGTAACATCGAAATAGTTTATCAATCTTGTTTTACCAGGAGATGAAGAAACTTTAGCCAATCCTTTGTGATTAGTTAGTGCATTTAATAAAGAACTTTTACCAACGTTTGAGCGTGCCATAAAAACAATTTCGTCTTGAACATCCGATTCAGGCGCACCTTTTATATCAGGTGCAGAAATAACAAATTTTGAATCAACAATTTCTATCATTTCTTATTTCCTTGTTTTGTCTCATTGTCATCTTTTTTCTCTTCAACATCAAAGATCATTATAACAGGTTTATTGGTATTACTTTTAGCATTTGCCTTACCCTCAACCGTTTTTATAACAACTTCATCACCTATAATTTCATTTTTTTCACCAATTTGTCTTATATGAACATCATCATAAAAATAGTATTCTTTAGTTAAAGGAACATATATAACTTTTTGTGACTTACCACTGTATTTAGCACCCTCTTGGGTTGTAATATTAAAAGTCACATCACCTTTAGCTATATACTTGGTCGGTTTATTTTCAGAATCTGTAAAAACAGTTATTTTAGATGCATTGATCTCATCGTTTTCTTTAATTATATTAACATCTCCGCTGAAAACTGAGATGCCTTTTTTCTGATCTGCTTCGAATGAGTTGGCTTTTATTTTTAACTCATTTGCACATATAGATATACTTATTACTAGTAATATTAAAACATATTTCATTATTTCTTCTTCTTTTCTTCTAAATTATATACGGCATATATTTGTTTTGATTTAACAGTGCTTTTTTTATTATTAAGCGTTACTTTGTCTCCAGTTATATAGTTTTCTCCCATATAAGCTACATATTTAACGTTTGTATGTGCTATATCCTTGGCTTTATTGTATGTAAGTTTTTGTGAAAAAAATCTAAGCCCATCATCTCTATATAATTTCACATCACCGTTTAGATAAACAACATCATTTTTGTACAAACCATTTTTAGCTTTCATATTTGCTAAAAACTCTCTTGAGTTATCAGTATAATCAATATTATTTACAACATATCTATTGTCATATCTAATGGCATCATCACCGTCCATCTTGGTAATTAAACCATTTTGATTTAACTCATACAAAGTAAAAATTTCTAAGCTAAATTGGGGCATCTCTTTATCATCAGTCTGTTTTAAATTCATTGGTTTAAACAAAAAGTATATCATCGATAAACCAACCAAGACTATGGATAAAAAAACATTTATATTCACACCCAAATCCCTAAATATTCATCATATTGGTTGTTGTCTTTAACCAGTATTTCTATCATCTCACGAACGACACCATCACCGCCTTTACGTGTTAAAACAGTATCAACTATCTCTTTAATATCATCCATCCCGTCATTTGGAGTAAAACTTCTACCGGCATGACGAAGCATATTATAATCATTTAGATCATCACCAATCACTGCTACTTCATGTCTATTTAATCCAAGTTCCTCTATCACCTCTTTTATTACCCTATCTTTATCTCTAATACCCTGATAAAAGTGTGTAATACCAAGCTCATTTGCACGTTTTTCAACCATAGCAGATGTCTTACCTGTGATGATCGCAGCATAATTGCCAATACTAATCCAAGACTTTATTCCAAGACCGTCTTTTACATTAAAAGCTTTGGTTTCAATTCCATCTGATGTATATGTCAGTTTTCCATCAGTTAAACACCCGTCTACGTCCAACACAATTAGTTTTATCATAACATATCTTTCGTACTAGGGATACCGATTCTATCATTTTTTTCAGTAGCTCTGCGAATGGCAACTGCAACGGCTTTAAATGCAGCCTCAATTATATGATGTTTGTTTTTACCGCGTTTTTGAATAATATGTGCACTAACTGAAGCATTTAAAATAAATGCACGAAAAAACTCTTCAACAAGTTCTGCATCAAAATTTCCTATTTTACCGTAAACATCGAGATCATAAACTAAAAAAGGTCTATTGCTAAGGTCTAGATCACATTCTACACAAGCTTCATCCATTACAACAGACGAATTTGAAAATCTCTCTATACCTTTTGCAGGATACAGCACCTCAGATAAAAGTGAACCGATAACAATTCCAACATCTTCAACACTGTGGTGATCATCTATATGCGTATCGCCTACACATTTAACATCTAGATCAATTAAAGAGTGCTTTGAAAAACTCTCAAGCATATGGTCTAAAAAACCTACACCTGTATCAATATTGTTTTTACCTTCACCGTATAAATTTAGTGATACACTAATATCTGTCTCTTTTGTTTTTCTTGTTTTTGTTACCATTAATTATCCCTTACAATAAATGAACTATAAAACTCTGAAGATGCTTTATAGTCTCTTGCTTCTTTTTCGCTTCTAAAACCTTGAAGCCATACTTTAAAACTCCTACTTTTACCGTTGTCTATATCTTTTATAACTGTTTTATATCCGTCTTGTCCATCATATTTTTGCTGTGTACTCAAAGCACCTTCAAATCTTGAAAAAGAACCTATCTGAATAGCATAATCGGCTATATCCGATTCATGAGGAGTTTTTTTAAGTTTATGAGTAGGATGAATTTTCGTACTCCCTTTACCCTGGAAGCCAAGCACTTCAAGCCTTACTTTTGCCGTACCTTTTTTAACCATGTCTATCTTATGTGCTGCAGCATTTGAAAGATCTATGATTCTAGTACCTACAAAAGGTCCTCTATCATTTACTCTAACAACTGTTGATTGTCCATTTTCCACATTTGTAACCTTTACAATCGTATTCATCGGAAAGGTTTTATGAGCGGCAGTCATATCATGCATATTATAAGTTTCTCCGTTTGAAGTCAGCTTTCCGTGAAAATCAGGTCCATACCAACTAGCAATCCCGTCAAAGTTATCTCCTGCTGCTACTACACTTGGATAATATTTTATTCCACGAATAACGTATGGTCTCATTGTAGGATGAGAATATGACTTTCTATCCATAACCTGTGAATGGGCTGAACTATTACTTGAGTAAGTTTTAGGTTCGGAATATGTTCTATACACACCTTTACCTCTAGTACTACAGCCTGCAAAAAAAAGAGTTAAAAATATTAGAAATAAATAAAAAAATTTATTCATATAGCTTTAACCTTTCACCTACTTTTATTAAACTACCGCGCAGCTTATTTTGTTTTTTAATATTTTGAATACTTACTCTATGAGCTTTAGATATAGACTCTAGTGTATCGCCTTTTTTCACTAAATAATAATGTTTTGTTTTTATTTTTGTTGTTTTTGAAGTCAGATCAATAGGAATTACAAGCTTCTGTCTAAGCTTCAGGCGTGTATGTTTTAGATTATTAAAATCCATTATCACTTTATAAGGTACTCCGTATTTTTTACCTATATATGAAAGGTTATCACCATTTGAGACAACATGTACTTTATATATATTTTTTACAGAATCTCTTTTGTATTTTTGTTTAAACTCGCTTAACTTAACATAAGGAATATATACTTCATAATCTTCTTTATAAGGCGGAACGAAATCATATTTTAGATGTCTGTTTAGTTTTTTTAATGTTCCAAGAGGCAGGTCTATCGTTTTTGAAAACCTTCTAAGTGACTCACCGCTTGGCAGCTGAATTGTAGACATCGAAAAAGCACTTGCACGGTTTAAAAGATGTGCATACTCACTCTCCAATAAAAACTTATCGTCATAACCAATAAGTGCCAAAGCTAAAATTTTTCTAATATATAACCTGCTCTCACGAGGAAGATATTTTTTCTTTGGATTCAAAAGCACACTTAAATCATCCGTTTTAGCTTCTTTAATTCCCTTACTAAGTCTGCCGCCACCACAGTTATAAGCGATTGCTGCTAGGTACCATTTTCCAAATCTTTCATGTAGACTTGATAGATATTTAGCTGCGGCTTTTGTAGACTTAATTGGATCACGTCTCTCATCTACGTATTCATCTATTTTTAAACCAAAGGATTTACCTGTACGAGGCATAAACTGCCATAACCCTGCTGCTCTTTTTTTTGAATATGCACGGTTTGAAAAATTTGATTCAGCCATTGCCAAATATAAAAATTCTGCCGGAATGTTATGCTGTGAAAGAATTTTTTTAATCTCAGGAATATAGATATAAGCATCATCCATAGCTTGAAAGAAGTGTTTACTTCTATAGATTTGGCTGTTTCTATTGCGCATCTCATTAAGTGTTTTATCAAATAAAAAAGGTGCATCTATATCAAAAGAGTCTAAAATTTTAACCTCTTCATTATGGTTAAAAGCATAATTTAGGTTAGCAAATAGTGTAAACGGTATGATTAATAATAAAAAATATTTCAAATTATGTAACTTTATATGTAAAATAAAAGTTACATTTTATCTAAAATTAGTTAAAAAAAAGTTTTAAAGCATTCTTAGAGGTAGTTTTTTTAATTTCATCAACATCCGTCTCTAACAACTCAGCCATTTTACTTGCAACAAAGGTCGTATATAAAGGTTCATTTCTCTCCCCTCTATGCGGTGTTGGAGTAAGGTATGGACCATCTGTCTCTATTACTAATTTTTCATATGGTATTTTTGGTAACACATTTACTAATTTTTTTGCATTCTTAAATGTAAGCACTCCTCCTATTCCAAAATAAAAACCATTATCACTTAAACTAAGAAGCTGTTCGTCTGCATTGAAACAGTGTAAAACACCACCTACTTCAGATGCATTATTTTCAATTAAAATATTTTTAGAATCCACAGATGCATCACGTATATGTACAATTAGTGGTTTTTTGTACTTTTTTGCAATCTCTATCTGTTTTACAAAAATCTCTTTTTGCTTATCTTTTTCTGCTTGTTTTTCTTCATCACTTCCTTCTAAACGAAAGTAATCAAGCCCACATTCACCAATAGCTACACATTTTTTATGATTTACATATTTATCAAATACTAACTCATCAAAGCCATCTAAATCGTACGGATGTATTCCGACTGCAAAATATACATCATCATATTTTTCAGATATTGCAATTGCTTTCTCTAATGTATCTGCATCAGCACCAGGTATTATAAAACGCTCAACTCCGCCTTTTTTTGCCCTATCTAGAACTTCATCCAAGTCATCATCATAGCGTGAATCGTCTAAGTGTATATGTGTATCAATTATCATTTTATCCCTCTAATAGCTCTCTTGCAAACTTTTTAGCTTCAGGAGTTATTTTATCTCCGCTAATGATTCTTGCTATCTCATCTATTCTGCTATCAAAATCCAATTCAACTACTTTTGATTCATCATCTATCTTTTTGACTAAAAAGTGTTGATCACCCATAGAAGTTAATTGAGGTTGATGCGATATTACAAATATTTGAAAGTGTTTTGAGAGCTTTTTAAGAACCTTTGCAACACTCATAGACTCTTCACCACTTAGGTTTGCATCTATCTCATCAAGCATCAACACACCGCCGTTTTTATCCATATTTTCAGATTTTATAGCTAGTATAGCAAGTCTAAGTCTGTTAAACTCACCTGTACTAATTTTATCTAAAGACGTATTGTTAAGAACAATAGCAATCTCATCTTTACCAAATTCACTGTTTGGAATCTCTTTAATAGAAACACTACAGTCTCTTAAATACAACTCTTTTAAGTAACTGTTTAAATCTTTTTCAAATAAAGGAAGTTCTTTTTCTCTTAAAGCACTCAACTCATTTGCAAGTGTATTAACTTCTGAGTTTAAAATAGAAACTTGTTTTTGGAGTTCATCTTTTGTTATCTCAATATTTTCGTATTTTTCAAGTTCAGCTTTTTTATTTTCTTTATACTCTAATGCTTCCTCTATAGAACCGTATCTTCTTTTTAGATCACTTAATTCCTCTAACCTATTTAAAACTTCTTCAACATCAACTTCATCTAGGGCAGAAAACTTCTCTTCAGCACCATCTAGTGTGGCTCTTAGTTCATTCATAGCATCACTAAAGAAAGAACTGTCTACATCTAAAGCATTTAAGGCTGAGAAGACATTGTGTTCAGAGTTAAATATCTCATTTGCGTAAGATAACGACTCCAATACTTTCTCTTTTTTAGAAAGTTCTTTTTTAATCTCTAAAAGTTCTAAATCTTCATCTTTTTTCGGATTTACCTGTTCTATTTTTTCTATCTCAAACTTAGCAAACTCTTTTAATTCAACTATTTTTTTCTCTTCTTCTTCAATCTTATCAAGTTCAAATTTTAGTCTTTTGTGTTCTAAAAAAGATGCTTTATATCTATCTTTAAGATCACTTATTTTATTTGATTTTTTTCCAATTCTTGTATCTATAATATTGATTAGATTTTCATTTTCAAAATCTGAATAATCTTTTAAACTTAAGTGTCTAAGATGATTAGATGAGATATCTTGCATAGCTTTTTTAGAGACACTTTGATTATTTATAAAATATCTTGATTTCTCTTTTTTTATATGCTTGAAAATATTTATGTCATCGCTTTCTAATCCATATTCATCTGCGTCAAATTCCCATGAAGTAGAAGATTCGCATATATTTGCTTCACAACTGCTATTTCCAAGTGATGAGAGTATAGAATTTATAAGTATAGATTTTCCGCTTCCACTAGGACCTGTAAAAACAACTAGACCACCGTATAAGCTTAATTCAACCTCTTTAAAACTCAAATAGTCTTTTAAAAAAAATCTTTCAATCATATTGGTATCTTAATCTCCCCAATTTAATTTATTTTTTAGTATTTCAAAGTAGTTAAAATCTTCTTTATGAATTAAACTTACCATCTTAGTAGCCAGTTTTATATCTATACTCTCACCAAGTCCCAACTCCACCATATCTTGTCCGTCAAATATAACTAAAGCTTTCTCACTAGAAGTTTTCATCTCTATAGGGTATTTCCCAGGCAGTACAACAGGTCTTTGAGTTAATGAATGCGGACATATAGGTGTTAATGCAAAAACATTAGTCAAAGGGAACATAACAGGTCCTCCTGCTGAAAGGTTATATGCTGTAGATCCAGTTGGAGTAGAGACTATAACACCATCGCCATAGTAAGTATTAAACGGTTTTGAATCAACCAGTGTTTCAATATGGATCATTTGAGGAACTGAAGAACGGGTTAAAACTACGTCGTTAAATGCGTATCTTTTTTCCTCTTTTTCACCTTTATTTAGTGTAGTCTCAAGTACGGCTCTCTCATCTATTCTGAACTTTCCATTTTTCATTTGTTGAAAAAATCCGTCAAATTCGTCTATACTTACATCAGATAAAAAGCCTAGTCTGCCGGCATGAATTCCCAATATTGGAATATCATACTGTAAAGATTTTCTAGCAGTAGAGATCAGAGTACCATCACCACCGATAGTAATTAAAAAACCGCTTTTAGAACACATTTCGTCAAATTCAAAGCCTTCAAGTGAGATCATCTGTGCACTGTTCTTTTCTAAAAATATCTCAATATTATATTTATTCAGTGTCTCTTGTACTTTTAAAAACTCCCCTTTAAGCTGGGGACTATCTGGTCTTAAAACAATACCAACTTTATTAAAATCTATATTTTTCAAAACGGCTCTTTTTCAATTTATTTTAGCAAATTATACACTTTTAAATTTAAAATAGTAAAAATATTGCAAATTGACATATTAATGTTATAACACGACTTATCCTGAGATAAGCCAAGTTTAGATATAATCGCGAAAATTTTTTATAGGACTCTATTTATATGAGAACTCATTATTGTACAGATTTAAACGAAACAAACGTTGGTGAAGAAGTTACACTGACAGGTTGGGCAAATAGCTACCGTGATCACGGTGGTATTATTTTTATTGACTTAAGGGATAAAACAGGTCTTATTCAACTTACTTGTGATCCTGAAGATTCTAAAGAAGCTCACGAAATTGCTGATAAGGTTCGCGATGAATACGTATTAATCGCTAAAGGTAAAGTTCGTCATCGTGGTGAAGGTTTAGTTAACCCTAGACTAAAAACAGGTGCTATTGAGATAGTTGTTACTGAACTTAAAATAGAAAACAAAGCTAAGCCTATGCCGTTTACACTAGGTGATCCTAATGTTGGTGAAGAAGTTAAACTAAAGTATAGATATTTAGAACTTCGCGACCCGGCAATGTATGAAGCATTCCGTCTACGTTCAAAAGCTGCAATTGCTGCTAGAAATGTATTAGATGCAAATGGATTTTTAGAGGTTGAAACTCCAATTCTTACAAAATCAACTCCAGAGGGAGCAAGAGATTACTTAGTACCTTCTCGTGTTCATAATGGAGAGTTTTATGCTCTACCTCAATCTCCACAGCTTTTTAAACAACTTTTAATGGTTGGTGGATTTGACAGATATTTCCAAATAGCTAAATGTTTCCGTGATGAAGACCTAAGAGCTGATCGTCAACCGGAGTTTACTCAAATAGACGTTGAGATGAGTTTTTGTGACCAAGAAGACGTAATCAAAGTTGCAGAAGATTTACTAGAGGGTATATTCAGTGCATGTGATATTGAAGTTAAAGCTCCATTTAACCGTATCAAATATAAAGATGCAATGGAATGGTACGGATCAGACAAACCTGATTTAAGATATGGTCTAAAAATGGTAGACGTTATCGATATATTTGAGAGATGTGACAATGAGATCTTCTCTAAAATAGCAGCTAAGCCACACACAAACCGTATTAAAGCTCTTAAAGTTCCTGGAGCTGATTTAGTATTCTCAAAAAGAGAGATGAAAAGCTTCGAAGACTTTGTGAGAAAATTTGGAGCAAGCGGTCTTGGTTATTTCCAAATGAAAGAAGATGGTCTTAAAGGTCCATTAATTAAGTTCTTCAGCGAAGCTGATATCAACTTACTTATAGAAAGATTAGGTATGGAAGTTGGTGATGTTGTATTCTTCGGTGCAGGTGAGAAAAAACTTGTATGGGATTATATGGGACGTTTCAGAAACTTTATAGCTGAACATGAGAAAATGAATCTTGTAGATCCAGATAAATATGAGTTTGTATGGGTAGTTGACTTTCCTATGTTTGAAGTTGAAGAAGGACGTGTTAAAGCACTTCATCACCCATTTACACAGCCACTTGATACTGATAAAGAAGATGTTGAAGAGATCGAATCTATCGCTTATGACATTGTTCTAAACGGTGTTGAACTTGGTGGTGGTTCTATCCGTATCCATAAAGAAGAAGTTCAAGAAGAGATCTTTAAACTTTTAGGTATTGAAGAGGAAGAAGCACAAGAGAAGTTTGGTTTCTTACTAGATGCACTTAAATTCGGTGCACCTCCACATGGTGGTTTTGCTATGGGATTTGATAGAATGATGATGTTAATCTCTAAAAAATCAAGTATCCGTGACGTTATAGCATTCCCTAAAACTCAAAAAGCTTCTTGTGTACTAACACAAGCTCCAAGCGAAGTAGACAATACACAACTGAGAGATCTTCACATTCGTCTTCGCGAGCCAAAACAATAATGAAAAAACTTTTTTTAATTATTGGAGCACCAGGTAGTGGAAAAACTACCGATGCTGAACTTATAGCACAAAAAAATGCTCCAATAACACACTATTCTGCAGGAGACATGTTCCGTGCAGAAGTTGCAAGCGGTAGTGAAAGAGGAAAACTTATAGATTCTTTCATATCAAAAGGTGAGATAGTACCGATTGAGATTGCTATAGAAACTATTGTAGGTGCTATCAAAAAAGCGCCTACAGATGTTGTAATAATTGATGGATATCCAAGAAGTATTGAGCAGATGAATTCACTTGACCAATATCTTCAAAATGAAGACGGTGTTGAGCTAATAAATGTTATAGAAGTTAAAGTTAGCGAAGAAGTAGCACGCGATAGAGTCCTTGGTCGCGCACGTGGAGCTGATGATAATAACGAAGTATTTAACAACCGTATGAGAGTTTATACAGAGCCTCTAAAAGAGATACAAGAGTTTTATAAAGATAAAAATATGTTAGAAGTTATAGATGGAGAAAGAGCCATAGAGGAGATTGTCTCTGATATGGAAGATTTTATAGTGTCTAAAATATAAAGAGGATTTTATTCCTCTTCATCAGCACCCTGCTGAGCTTCTAAGATATCATTGTAGATCTCTTCACACTCATCATCTTCAACTTCACCGCTTTTTATATCTTCAAGCAGATCTTTTAAATCAGATTTAAATTCACGTAATTCCTCAATCTCTTCTTTTTGATCATCATTCGCATTTTTTTCATCTGCTATTTGTTCAAAAATTTCATCTAATGCATCATCTATATCTGGAATAACCTGCTTTGTTAAAAGTTCTTCAAGTTTTTGTGTGTAAGACATTGTATACCTTTGTCATGTAAATATTTTTGTAATGATAGCAAAATTTCATAGATAAATATCTATAAATTAATGTTATATGTTATAGTGTCGATATTTATGAATACATTAAAACTCAAGGAATTCTCCTATGATAGTTTGGTTATTGGTATTATTATTGCTAAGTATATCTATATACGCTTTTTATCGATATAAAATGTCTGTAAATCAGAAGATCATAAATAAGCATAAAAAGAATCACTATACTTTTAAAATATAAGAGGAAAAAATGGCAATTAAACGTAGTAATCACGTATTTAAAGGGCATAAAGCACTGCTAGGCGGCAGGTATGTAACTTATGGAGAGGTTGAACTACCAAATAGATTTGAAGAATATCCAAAATCTAAAAATGGTTTTGACTGGGGTGTTAAAGGTTCTGGTTCACTGCAACTTGCATATGCAATACTTCGTCAGATCAGTACAAAAGAGATAGCAAAAGCAAATGCCGAAAAATTTGTTGATCATGTTATTGTAGGTTTACACTCTAGGGACTGGTTACTTAACTCACATGATATATATGAATGGATATCTAAAAACTCAGATATAGGTTTAGATGATTTCGAACAAGAAAATCATACTGAATTCACACAAAACAGAGCGATATATACAAAACATAAAGTTATTAAGAAAAAAAGCAATGTAGTAAAAGATGTATGTCAAGAACTTGGAATTACTCAAAAAGCACTAGCTAATATACTAGAGGTTCCTGAGGGAACCGTAAGCAGCTGGGCTGTAAAAAATGAAATACCAAGACTTGGCAAAAAAGCGATAGAATTTTACATTCAAAATGCAAAAAACCAACAAATTGTGGACAGTTATAAAAACTTTGTCAGATTACTCGATGTTTCCTAAGTCTTTAGATGCATTTAGAGTTATCTGCTCTAATGCTTCTTTAGATATATTGTACTTTTCAATAAAATTATCAATAGTTTCAGTATTGAAACTCTCTAAAGCTAACACAAAACTATATATATCACCTAAAATACCATCTTTTTTTAAGATAGCATCTTTTATCTCTTTATCAACATTCAACTGTTGCATTAAGCTTCTTTTACTTATGCTAAACAAAGCATCCATAAGAGATATAACTCCTACAAAGTAAGCATTTGAAACTATTGAGCGATCGATTATCTTAGCGATTTCATTCATAATATAAGTCCGGCTCTTTACCCTCTCAAACAAAACTTCATTTGAAACGCCCTCTCCTCTTGGTGTTGAGTATATCATAAGCATTAACCATTGTGTCAGTTTTGTTTTTCCAACCAATGTTAGAACTTGTTTTATAGATGAAAGTTTTTGTCTAAAGTGAAATAGTCCTGAGTTGATAAACTTTAATAACTGCATAGAAACTACAGGACTTCTCTCAAACTCGTCTACAAGGTCATCCACACTACAATCTTGCATAATCCTATTACAAAGTCTGATTACATTTTCAACCTCTGCATCAAACTTCTCTTGTTTTTTAACTGCAGGCTTACAAAAGAAATAACCTTGAAGGTAATCTACATCTCTTTGTAAAGCTGTTTTTTCTTTTTCACTGTTTTCTACTTTTGTTGATATTACCTCAATATCCAGGTCATTTAAAAGTGAGTAATTATCTGCAGGAGTATCTATATCAACTTTTACATAACTTATATATTCCATAATGTCTTTATAGTTATCCATTACATTCTTGTCTAAAATAACATCATTAATTGCAAATGTATAACCGTCTTCATAAAGTTTTTTAACTTTTTTTACCGCCTTTGGACTTACTTTTTCATCAAACTGCAGGGAAAATATAAAATATTCCTTTGGTATTGTGTTTACAATACTGTGCATAATAAACTCTTCATCAGCTTTGACAAATGCTTTATGGTTAGAAAGCAAGTTATCTATTCCAAACTTATTAATTACAGAGCTAAGTACGGAAACTGTAGCTTGTTTGCGGTTTTTAATATTTGATGTGTCCTCTGAATCTCTATATAAAAGTTCATATGCGAATACATCTCCGTCTTTCTTTAAAATAGGTTGTTTTGCTATGTAAATATTGTTAGCCATTAAATATATCTTTTTTATTTTAATTATACATATTAGATCTTTGAATTGACTTATAAGGTTCTTTTTATTACTATATAGTTTATTATATAGTTAAGGATTTTAATGCAACCAAAAGATGAAATAACAAGAAGTTTACTTATAGACAGAAAAACATGGGATGACGCTATGCTTTATTCAAGAAACAGATATAAAATGAGTTTAAGTAAAGTTATAGAGTCACTTCTTCAAGAGTGGTTAGTTAAAGAGAAAAGAAAACCTTTAGATAATGAAAAACAGGGTAAATTTTTCGATTAATATTATTTAGTATAACCTCTATTTAGTGGAAGTTCTTTATCATAATCCAGAACTTCCAAAACACTCTTTTTATTCATTTTTCTGGCAAAATCAAGAGCTGAAAAACCACGAGAATCCAAAGAATTTTTATCTGCACCGTTTTCTAAAAGAAGCTTTGCTATTTCAACCCTTCCATAACAAGCTGCACACATCAGAGGTGTAAAACCGCTTCTTCTATTTGTTTTATTCACATCTATACCTGATTCAATTATATGATTGAACACATAAAGATTATTATAGGTTATTGCCATATCAAAGATACTTACACCTTCATTATCAAAATCATATATATCTGCACCGCTATCTATTAATAAATGAATCAAATCATCATCACAATGATGTCTTATAGCCGTGGCTAAAACAGATTCACCATTTTCATTCTCTTCATTTAGGTCAGCACCTTTTTTTATATATTGTTTAGCAGCTATAAAATCATTGTTTTTTAAAATATCTATCCATTTTTGCATAATTTCTCTTTTTTAATTTAACTTTATAAATTTATTACTCAAAGTATATATTAAATCTTATTAGTAAAATTTGAATATAATTGCGGAAATATTTGATTTAAGGTGAGAAAAATAATGGAAACAATCCAAACAGCAGATGCTTTTAAAGCACTGATCGAAGATATCAAAAAAACTGAAGGTTACAGAGATCCTTTAGCATTTGGTATTGCAAGAATAGATTTAGGACAACTTAATGTAAACAAGAGTCTTCAAGCGACATATCCGATCATCAACTGGGATGAAAACTTTGGTAGTGCAGCTATATTTATCAAAGCTTTATCTGAGCAAGGTATAGATGTAGATTTTACTCAAAGTGAAGTAGTTTGCAACGTCAACTTAGACTTTTTAAGATCTTGTTTAAATGCTTTTACTCCATATGCTGATGAAGCTTACGGTGATGCTCATAAAAACATTCAAGTTGTTTCTGCATTATACAACCAACTAGTAGAACACGGTATGGTTGAGGGTGAATACAAAGTTACATTTATTTTTGATGATGCACCTGTAAAAAGTGTAGAAGCAGCTTACTTAAAACTATATGCTATCTCACTAGCTAAAGTTGGTTTACGTGAAATTTGTCTAGACGGTGCATTTGGTGCACTTCCAAATGTTGCTTGGAGTCAAGGTCAACCGATAGAGCTTGAGTACTTAAGAGAGTTTGAGATCGAATTAAAACTATCAGGCGAATATCCACACGTTGATTTTGTAGATAAGTTCCCAAGATTCTTACAACACATCATTCCTGCAGATAACACTCGTATATTAGACACTTCAAAAGTACGTTTTGGTGCTCAACTAGCTGCTGGTACTACTGTAATGCCTGGTGCTTCATATATTAACTTCAATGCAGGTACTACTGGTGTATCTATGGTTGAAGGACGTATTTCATCTTCTGCTATCGTAGGTGATGGTTCTGATGTTGGTGGTGGAGCTTCTATTTTAGGTGTATTAAGTGGTACTGATGGTAATCCAATCTCTGTTGGTAAAAACTGTCTTTTAGGTGCAAACTCTGTATGTGGTATCCCTTTAGGTGATGCTTGTATCATAGATGCAGGTATCGCAATTTTAGAAGGAACTAAAGTTGGTATATATCCTGAGCAACTTGCTAAAATCAATGAAGTAAACAGTGGTGTTACACTTAACGGTGAAGTTTTCAAAGGCAAACAATTAGCAGGACTAAACGGTCTTCACTTTAGACAAAACTCTTTAACTGGTGAGATCACTGCATCTCGCTCAACTAGAGAGATAAAACTAAACGCAGATTTACACTAATAATTAACTCTCTGTTATAATCTGCTTTTTATAAAGCAGGTTATATAATTATTATTATAAGGAAGGAGCATATAATGAATATATCGAATAATGTGTCATCAATATCTGCGCATCAGACTATGATGAACAATAGTGCTAACAACGTAGCCAATGTTAACACTGACGGTTTTGTTCCAAAAAGTACTGTAATGAGTGATGAGGGTAATTCTGTAAGAGCTAACACAAGAGAAGCTACAGATACGAACTATTCTAGAAGTCAAACTGACTTATCAAAAGAGATGCCTGATCAGATGATCACGCAAGGGGCGACAGGAGTTAATGTAACTGCTATAAAAACTCAAGATGAGATGCTTGGCAGTCTTTTGGATATCAAAGCTTAATTTACTACGATATTCATACTAAGCAGGTTTTTCAAGATCTCTGAGTCTTTATCGTAATCTTTTTGATTACTTCCTAGGCGGAGGGAGCTGTAAACACTTTTTCCAACAATAACTCTGCCCTCTTTATCATCATTATCTTTAGTTTTTATACCCCATGTATTATGAAAAGCAATTACTTCGTCTTTATCTACTCCGACATATATCAATATATGTCCTTTTTTATAAAGTAATGTTTTAAAAGGTATAGCATCTTTTTTAATAAGCTCTATCTTCTCTTGATCACTTAAATTTTCCATCGAAATAGTTTTTCCAACTCTTGATTGTTGATATGAGTTTCTTGGGAACCAAACACCAAAAGGTGTATAAATATCTCTAATTGTAGATGAACAATCCCTTTCACCATAAAGTCCGCCCCAACCATATTTACTTTTAGCTACTTCATCAAATATCTTCTGAATATTCTCTTTGTTAAAGTCCATAATCTCTTTATGAGATATATTTTTAGATATCTTTGTTTTATGGTAGTTTGGTTGATGGTTTTTATATGAAGATACAGTTAATACAGTATAGTTATCTTTATCCTCTTCAATTAAAGAAAGCATCATACCTACCCTTGAATTAAATAAAAAGTTTCCATTCTTATCATATAAAGGGATATTGTCTTTTATTAAAAATATCTGCTTTGCTCTTTGCCATAAGTCGGTGTATTTTTTATCAATATCTATTATATCTTTAGCCTCTACCCAGCCTCCGGTAAAACTAGTAAATACATAGGCCCATTGTTTATCTTTTGAATAGTGTGATATTAAAAGTGGTTTATTCGCACTTATCGTAGAGTTTTGCATATAATCAAATGGAAACCCCTCTCCTGCAATGTTTGGGTCTTTGAACATAGGTTTTGAAGTCGGAAATGCCCTTATATTTATATGCTTTAAAGTAATTGCTCTTTGATTTAAAGTTTTATAGCTGTCAAAGTCAGCATTATCTTTTATATCTTCAAATACCTGTTCTTCTATAAGCTTTAGATTTTCTCCATACATATCACCATGCTTATATGAATAAAATGGCCACATAGCAGTCTCTTTAGAATCAGTAGGTATTCTATTCCAAGGACTAAAGTAAGAACTTTCAAAGTCTTCCTGTTTTACAGATAATTCTTTTATTTCAATATCTTTTAAATATGCCCATGAGTTTTGTTCAAACCTTTGCAGGTCATATATTTGATTTGCATTTGTAGATTCTTGTATATCATTTTTTTTACGATTCTCTTTAGTATTATCAATTTTTTGTACCTCTGGTCCTGAGCTACAAGCGATCATAAATAAAAAACTAAAAAATAAAACAATATACTTCATATAAACATCCTAATCTACTTCTCCAAATCTACTAACAACTCTGCCTATAACCTCAAGTTCATACGGTTCTAGGACTTGTGTTGTATATATATCATTATCAGATATTATATCAAATTTTCCATCAAGTCTTTTTTGTACCCTTTTAATAAACAAACCACCCTCTGTTCTAATAGTAAATACACCGCCACGATCAACATTTGTTTTTGCTCTGTTTACAAAAACAATATCGTTATAACTAAAAGTAGGCTCCATTGAGTCACCTGAAACATTTACTGCTTCTATATTTTTAAGTTCACTCTCTCCGCCTAACATTGATATGAATTCTTCTGGGATCTGGATCTCACTCACTTCACCTTCTTCACCATCAGCTCCACCACCTGCACTTACATTTACATCACCTAAAAACTTTACCATGTAAAATCTGTTTGTAGCCTCTACGAGACTCTCTGGAGACTGTCCGTAAAGCATCCAATTAATAGATATAGATTTTCTAGCACAAAAGTCTAATAGCTCAGTAAAAGGGATCTTGTCTCTTTTTTTCATAGTCGCAAAATTCATTTGAGAAATCCCAAGTGCATCTGCAACGTCTTTATCAAATACCTTTTTCCCATCAAAATTTGTGGAAATAATACTTTTAATCTCTTCAACAATACTGCTAAAACTATTCATAATACCCTTCCTTTATATAGAATTTTTTGTCTAATTTTACAAATTATAATAAAAATTTGAAATAAAGTAAAGAAAAATATGTCATTTTGCAATATTTTTAAATTTAAATTGCATTTTTTACTAAGATAAATAAAAAAAAGGATATACAATGTCATACATAGTTAAAAATGCAGAGAGTTTATTTGAAAGATTTGAAACTTTAGTTGAGGATTTAGCTGAGAGATTATTTTAAGAGTCTTTTTCCTCTTTTTTTCTAAGTTCCTCGCGTTCTTGTGATTTTTTCTGATGATATCCTCTTTGGATAAAAACCATAAAGAGTACAAAAAGTGTAATCATTAATATATCAACAAATGTACCCATACTTAACCTTCAAAGTTATCAAAATTTTGTCTGATTGCATCGTATAAGACTATACCTGTACTTATAGCTAGATTTAAACTACGTCCCTCTTTCGTCATAGGGATAGTTATATTTTGAGATTTGTATCTGTTTAATATATCTTCCGGAATTCCTGCTGTTTCACTTCCAAAAAATATAAAATCACCTTTTTTAAACGCAGCTTCAAAGTAAGGCTTATCTGTTTTAGTCGTAGCAAAGTAGGCATTATCAGATATTTCATTTTTTTCAAAAAACTCATCAATGCTTTCCCACACATGTAGATCAAGCTTGTCCCAATAATCAAGTCCTGCACGACGAACTGCTTTTTCATCTATATCAAATGCAATAGGCTTTATTATATGCAGTGATGCACCTGCATTTACACAAAGTCTGCCTATAGCACCTGTATTATTAGGAATCTGAGGATTAACTAGAACTAGATTAAACATTTTTAAAAGATCACTGATTTGTTTGCATACACAAATATTCTATCTTCAAGTGCTAATTTTAGTGCATGAGATAGAACTATTTTCTCTACATTTCTTCCGCTTCTCTGCATATCTTTCCACGAATAAGCATGATCTACATGGATAACCTCTTGAGATATAATCGGACCTTCATCAAGATTATTATTTACAAAGTGTGCAGTAGCACCAATGATCTTCACACCCCTGTCATAAGCTTGTTTATAAGGATTTGCCCCGATAAATGCAGGCAAGAATGAGTGGTGGATATTTATAATTTTACTATCATATGCTTCAACAAAACGAGGTGTTAAAATACGCATATATTTTGCTAAAACAATATAGTCAATATCCTCAAATTCAGCTAGTTTTTCAAGGATCTTCTCTTCATGTGCTGCTCTGTCAAGTCCCTCATGAGATACAGTAAAATAAGGTATATTAAATTTACTTACAAATGGCTCTAACTCATCATAATTAGATATAACTCCAAGTATATTTGCATCTAACTCACCCTCTTCATGGCGAACCAAAATATCTCCAAGTGCATGCATCTCTTTTGTAGCCATAAGTACAATGTTTTTCTTATGAGGCTCTAAAACTTTTACATTCGTACCTTTAGGTAATGCTTTTAATATAAGCTCTTTAAGCTCGTCTGCTTTAACATCACCCTCAACAACACTACGCATAAAGAATTTACCGTTTACCTTATCAACAAATTCGTTATTTGTTAAGATATTTAATTCTTTCTCAAAAAATATTGTGGATACTTTGTAAACCAAACCTTTTTCATCGTTTGCATCTATTAAAATTCTGTACTGAGCCATCTAAAAACTTACCCTTATTTTAATTTTTCTAATCTTGCATCTATAGATGCTAAAACATATTCTAAATAGTTTAGTGTTAAATCTATTTTTGCTTCTATGTTTGAATTATTTGGAGCTTGGAACCCTTCAAATAAGACTAAAAGACGCTCACGCATTGAACTTAAATAAGCTTTTTCATCTAAAGATGAATCTTCACTATAAACTTTTTCTTCATCTATTGTTTGTTGAGGCTCTAAAAGTTCTTTTTTTTCTTCAAAAGGCTTTTTTTTGGGTTGTAGTAGTTTAGACTTACCTTTGTCCTCTATCTCTTTAAGAGTTGATAATATTGCATCTTCTAGTTCCATGATTTTAAGAGCCACCTTTCAAATTCATTTATCTCTATATCGCTATCCATCTTAATAAAAAAATCTTTCATCTCTTGATTTACGTTTAAAAATTTTTTTCTTATTCCAGATAGTCTTCTGATAGCGATTTTTGCTTCACTATTAGCAGGATCTTTTTTCAAAACCTCTTTATAGATCTCCAAAGCCTCTTCTTTAAGACCTTGAAGTTCGTATATATTTGCTAATGTGAGTGTCTGCATATTACTTAGCCGTATAGTTTGCTATGATCGAACCCATCTCAGAAGTTGAACAAACCTCTTTAGCATCATACTGAGCTAAATCTTGAGTACGATAACCCTCTTTTAAAGCTCTTTTTATTGCATTATCGATTCTATCAGCTGCTTCGTTCTCACCCAGTGCATATCTTAGCATCATTGACGCTGAAGAGATTGTAGCGATAGGGTTGGCAATACCTTGACCTGCAATGTCCGGAGCTGAACCGTGAATCGGCTCATATACACCTATTTTAGCTCCAACTGAAGCTGATGGTAAAAGACCGATTGATCCTGATAGCATTGACGCTTCATCACTTAAAATATCACCGAAAATATTTCCAGTAAGCATTACGTCAAACTGTTTTGGATCACGTATAAGCTGCATAGCTGCATTATCTACATACATGTGTGAGAGTTCAACATCAGGATACTCTTTTGCTACCTCTTCTACAGTCTCACGCCAAAGTTGAGATACGTCAAGTACGTTTGCTTTATCAACTGAACATACTCTTTTATTTCTTTCCATAGCAATGTTAAATGCAGTGTGAGCTATACGAACGATCTCATCTTTTGTATAAACCATAGTGTTCCAGCCCTTATTTTCATCACGACCTTTAGGCTCACCAAAATAGATACCGCCGATAAGCTCACGAACAACCATCAGATCAACGCCTTGAACAACTTCAGGTTTAAGCGAAGAAGCATTAATTAACTCATCATATACTACGGCAGGACGTAGATTTGCATATACACCAAGCTCTTTACGAAATCTTAGAAGTCCACTTTCTGGTCTTTTCTCACGTGGTAAGTTGTCCCACTTTTCACCACCAATAGCACCAAATAGTACTGCATCAGAGTTAAGTGCAGCTGTAATAGTTTCTTGAGGAAGAGGATCACCAGTCTCATCATATGCACATCCACCCATTAAAACTTCTTCGTATTTAAAATCAAAATCAAAGCAAGATGCAACAGAATCTAGTACCTTTGTAGCTTCATCAATGATCTCTGGACCAATACCATCACCTTTAATTAGTGCAATTTTATATGTTTTCATTATTTATTTTCCTCTACTTCATTTTTAGCAAAATTCATTAATCCACCTGCATCAATAAGTTCTTGCATGAACTCCGGAATAGGCGTAAAATTATAAGTTTTATTTGTAGTGTTATTTGTTACAGTTCCTGCATCCATATCAACACTTACTTCATCACCTTCACTGATCTCGGCACTCTCATTCAATTCAAAAATAGGTAATCCCATATTAAATGCATTACGATAAAAAATTCTTGCAAAAGTTGGAGCTATAACTGCAGAAACACCGGCAGCTTTAAGTGCGATAGGTGCATGCTCACGGCTACTTCCACATCCAAAATTCTCACCTGCTACGATAATATCACCTTCATTCATTTTAGAAACAAACTCCGGATCAGCATCTTCCATTACGTGTTTTGCTAACTCAGCAGGTTCTGAAGTATTTAGGTAACGTGCAGCTATAATTAAATCTGTATCAATATCTTTACCAAATCTCCAAACTTTTCCATTTATATTTGCTTTTTGCATATAAAAATCCCTATATTTTAAAAATAATCTTGGGATTATAGCGAAAATGTATTTTAATTTTAATAAAAGAGAGTTAAAGGAAGTGTTTGACTCTTAAAGTTTAGCCAAAACACTTTCAAGAAGTTTATCTACATTGCTAGCTTCATCAGGATATGTAACATATGAATATCTTACATTTTTACCTTTTAATGCTTCACTGATTCTGTCCATTGGAATATCATAGTTTTCTACTTCTAAGTATTCATTAAATACAACTACATACTCATCATCTGAAATTCTGGCTGCCGTATCTTCATCTCTTATTGAAGATAAAATACCATCAGCGATATCAATTGAAAGCTCATTTGATTTTTCAATAGATTCATTTTTCAAATCTTTATAGTCAAGAGCTTTTAGTCCAAGGATACAAAAAGATTTATCACGTCTTGATGCTACTTTTATGTTTTCAGTTATAATTATTTCTATATTGTTTCTGTTTGGCAAATCCGTAACAGAATCGTAAAATGTGTCCTGAAGTATATCCGAAGGATTAACTCCATGTAACATTCTACTTTGTTTTATATTATACAAAAAGCTCAAAACAAAAAGAGCAGATGTAATTAAAAACATATATTCTAAACTAATATATTCCATAAATATATCCTCTGTACTAAAAATAATAAAATTATTGTAGCATAAATTACAAAATATTATCTTTTTAGATTATTCGTAGTCTGCAACATCTCATCACTTGTCGTAATCACTTTAGAGTTTGAATCATACGCACGCTGACCTGTGATCAAGTCCGTCAACTCAACTACAAGTTCAACATTACTAAGTTCAACAAAACCTTGTCTTATGTTTCCTAAACCATCAAGCCCGGGAGTACCTTCAACCGGCTGACCAGAACTATCAGTTTCTACAAAAAGATTATCACCCATTGAGTGTAGACCTGCCGGGTTAATAAAGTTAGTTAGTGTTATTTGTCCAATCTGAGTAGCCTCTGTTTGACCAGGCTGAACTACAGTTACAATACCATCTGTACCTACACTAATATTAGTAGCATCTTGAGGTACTACTATTTCAGGTGTAAGTCTATATCCATCACTATTAACAATAGTACCGTTGTCATCAATCTTAAATGCACCGTTTCTTGAATAAACCTCTGTACCATCAGGTAGTTCCATTTTAAAAAAACCGCGTCCCGTTACAGCCAAATCAAGTTGATTATCTGTTTGTTTTAATGAGCCTTCTGAAAATATTTTATTTACGGCTGTTGGTCTAACCCCTAAACCAACTTCAATTCCCGTAGGACTTTTTGTCGTATCACTTGTCGCAGTTCCTGCATATTCCATAACACTGTACATAAGATCTGCAAACTCGGCACGAGATTTTTTAAATCCTATAGTATTAACATTGGCAATATTATTTGCCGTAGTATCAATTTGTGTCTGCATCCCAAGCATTCCAGTTGAGGCAGTATATAGTGATTGCATCATAATTTATTCCTTAATTAAGCTTTCTTAGCTATTTTTTCAATTGCAGCTGTATTCATATCGTTCATCTGAGCATCCATAGCTTTTTGATACATTCCTACTAAACGATTTGTCTCAATCATCTGTGTCATCATCTTTACAGGATTTACATTGCTTTTTTCAACAAAACCCTGAAAAACAGCACCGCTGTCTTCTAAAGGTTTAAGCTGATCCATCCCTTTATATTCATACAGGTTATCACCGACTTTTTTTAGCATACTTAGATTATCAGGGTTTGCTATAAAAAGTTTTTGTTGCTGAATCTGATTTAATCCGCCAGGAGCATTTGTATATATCTGACCGTTTTTATCAATCTCAACATTAAAATCACTTTGGTTAAAAGTAATATTGCTTTTAGACTCAAAGTAATCATTTGGTAAAACTTCGTAACCTTGTTTTGTACTTAGTTTACCTTCATCATCTTTTGTAAATGAACCATCACGTGTTAGTCTAACACCTTGTGGTGTTTTTACTAAAAAATACAGCCCTTCACGAGATAAAGCTGCATCTAAATTGTTTTGAGTCTTTTGCATACCGCCTACACTATGATTTGTATATTCATCTACAATGTGAGGTGTTTTAGCCATTGTTCTATTTATAAACTGTGCAGCTTCTTTTGTTTGGTTTGCATTTGGAAGCTCATCCCTTGCTTCTTTGTATAAACGCATAAAATCACCAACAACTACATTGTCTTCTTTAAAACCGTTTGTATTTACATTTGCCAAGTTGTTAGCAATTGTGTCTAAACGATTAAATTGGACAACCATCCCTGCTGCTGCTCCATAATAACCTGTTTGCATTACATCCCTTTTAACACTGTTATACAGTTTTATGTTAATTGTTTTCAAGTATAAAGCAATCGGTGTTCCATAAAAATAAATTTTAAAATTCCTCTTAAAATAAGTTATCCTTAAAAAAATTTCGGTATAATCCACTCTTTGAAAAAACTTAAAAACATCTACAAGGGTTAGGCTTAATGACAGCAAAAGAACTCAACAAAGCAATAGACACCTTCTTTAGTGAGCGAAAATCTAAAGATTGTGCAACGTATGAGTCACTAATTGAACTTTTTGATAAACAGCCGACAGCTGCACAAGCAAAAAACATTTTTAAATTAGCAACTAAACACAAAGTATGTCTTTATACTGCAAGCGAGCATGCAAAGCAGTTAAATGACAAAGAAGCAGAAGCAAGACGCGATGCTCAAAGAAAAATGCTTGAAAACAATGAAACTGACAAGTTTGATATTTTAAAAGAGCATGAACTACTAGAATGGTCTCGCTCAGATTCACCTGTTCGTATGTATCTTCGTGAAATGGGTCAAATCCCGCTTTTAACAAAAGAGGAAGAGATTGAAATATCTAAAAAGATAGAAAACGGTGAGAGTATTATTATCGATGCTATATGTTCGGTTCCATACCTGATCGATTTTATTCTTGACTATAAAGAACCTCTAATTAACCGTGAAAGACGTGTAAAAGAGCTTTTTAGAAGCTTTGAAGACGATAACGGTGACAGTGATGATTCAGACAACTCTAATGATGATGATGATTCTAATGAAGAAGGTGAAAAGACTTTAAGTGCTAAAGACAAGTCACGTGTAGAGAAAGTGACTACAAGCTTTAAAGCACTTGAAAAAGCGAAAAAAGACTGGGTTAAATTCAACTCAAAAGCTCCTGAGGATCTAGACACTAGAGAGGTAGATGAAGAGATCGTAACTTACTATCTAGGTTCTACTTTCAAAAAGCAGATCTTAAAAGAATACCTTCTTGAACTTGGACCGACTTCTAAACTGATAAATGAGCTGGTACGTTCTATGGAGACTGCACTTAAAAGTGATGAGGGGTACGACAAAGAGCTTAAACGTCTTGAGTACAAACTTCCTTTATTTAATGCTACTCTAAAGGCAAACCATAAAATATTAGTAGATAAAATATGTTCATTATCAAAAGAAGATATTTTAAATATGGTTCCTGAAGCTACAATGGTTTCTACATATATGGAGATTAAAAAACTTGTTCAAACAAAAGAGGCTTCTAAAAACTCTTTTGATATGGAACCTGAAAAGCTTGCTGATATTTTAGAGCAAATCAAACGTGGTAAAAATATTTCGGAGATCTCTAAAACTAAGATGGCAAAATCAAATCTTAGACTTGTTGTATCTATTGCTAAACGTTATACAAACCGTGGGCTTCCATTCCTTGACTTAATTCAAGAGGGAAATATAGGACTTATGAAAGCTGTTGATAAGTTCGAATACCAAAAAGGTTACAAGTTCTCAACTTATGCTACATGGTGGATTCGTCAAGCAATTTCACGTGCTATTGCAGATCAAGCAAGAACTATACGTATCCCAATACATATGATCGAGACTATTAACCGTATCAATAAAATTATGCGTAAACACCTTCAAGAGCATGGTAAAGAACCGGATGTTGAGACAATTGCAGAAGATGTTGGACTTTCAGTTGAGAAAGTTAAAAACGTTATCAAAATCACAAAAGAGCCAATCTCCCTTGAAGCACCTATCGGTAGTGAAGAAGATGGTCGTTTTGGTGACTTTATTGAAGACAAAACTTCTCTTAGCCCATCAGACGCAATTTTAAAAGATGATCTTAAAGTTCAAATTGAACAAGTTTTAGAGCAACTAAACGAGCGTGAAAAAGCCGTTATCAAACTTCGCTTTGGTATTATGGATGATGAGAGTGATAGAACTCTTGAAGAGATTGGAAAAGAGTTAACTGTAACACGTGAGCGTGTACGTCAGATTGAATCTAGTGCAATTAAAAAGCTTAAACACCCTAAGGTTGGTCGTAAGCTTAAAAACTATATAGAAGAATAAATATCTATATGAATTTTGAGCAAAAATTAATTGAACATGCTTTTAATCCATTTGTGCTTTTTAGCTCAGATGGAAAAGTGTTGTCATTAAACGAACAAGCACAGTTCATAGTTACTCCATTTAATGCAAAAGAGCTGTTTGAATTAGCAACTACATATGCAAATGTGACGTTTGGTTTTAAAACTACTTTTATGGATGTAGAGTTTTCAGGACACAAATTTTTTGGAATTACAGTTGGATATGAAAGTGAAAATGAAATAGGTATAATTCTATACCAATCACCGTCATTTAAAATAAAAAGCAAGAGACCTACTGGTGAACTTACAAATATATATACGCTTATAGATCTTTGTATATCAACAAACTCTATAAATTCGCAAGCTAGCTTTTCTAAAGAGTTTGATCCTACTATTCCAGAGATCATTATAGATTCAAATTCATTCATAAAGATACTAAATAAAATATATTCATGTTTTATAGAGAGTGATTCTATAAATACTAAAATATTTTATAGAGTTGGTGAACATATAATATTTGATGAGAAAAAGCACTCTTTATTCAGTATAGAAGTATCTGCACCAATAAAAGACGATATAAGAATAAATGAGCTGAAAAGCCTTGTGGATTCTAACAATATCCATGTGGATATTCATAATAAAATAACTATTAACCTACCTATAATTACAGAATAAGAATCAAAAGAGATTACGAAAAAATCTCTTTTGAGCATATGTATCCTACTATTATTCCAATCAATAAAGATGGCAAATACACACTTATCTGAAGTATTTCATTGTTTTTTAAAGCAATAAACCCAAGAACTAAAAACAGATAACCACCAAGTCTAAAGAGTGAGAAAGATGCACTTGAACCTTCTTTTAGACTTTTAAGATTAAATGTTTTAATCTTTTTCTTTTCCTCTTTAACTATTTGCTTAAGATCAAGCTCTTCTGCAGGTGCTTCATTTAAAGCCTCTTCATCGTATAGTTCATGAGGATCATCTATTGTATCTAACGGATCTCTGTCACTCTCAAAATTTTGAGTTTTGACTTTATGATTTACCATTTTTCTATGGGCATAGAATGAACCTAACATAATAATAAAACTACTTATGAAAGCAACTTGAAGGTTTGCATAAAAACTTTTTGAATAAAAGTATGTTAGCAGTATTACAAACTCTGTTACTGCTAATAATTTTAAGGACTTTAAAATGCTAGTTTTATTTACCATAGCGCTCTAGGCCATCATCGTCTTCTTCGTCTTCAAGCTGCTTTTTAATAGCATAACGAGGCTCTTTTAATAACTCTTCATAACCCTCTTTTTGCTTCTCATATGCTTTATACACATTTAATATTGCTGCAGCTACACCGATAAAAACACCTATCCATAACGTCCATGCTGCACCTGTTAGGCTTTTTAGCACCATACCGATACCAATACCCATTGCAACGGCAACAACCATTGATATACCAAGAGAAAGACTATCAACTGCCTCTACGACCTGACGTACCTTTGGCTTTTCGTTAGTTTCAACTTCTTCGTTTATTTTGTTTTCTTTTTCCATTATGCGATCTCTTTAAATACTTTAGCACTAGCTTTAATACACTCTTCTACCATCTCATCCGTTGTTGCAGTTGAGATGAAACCTGCTTCAAATAGTGAACATGCAAAGTAAAAACCTTCATTTAACATACCTTGGTGAAACTTTGCAAAAAAGCTGGCATCACATGTACATGCATCTTCAAAACTCATAACTGGATTCTCATTAAAGAAGAACCCAAACATAGATCCGCGAGTATCTACCTGCATAGTTATTCCACATTTTTTAGCTTCTTCTTGCATACCTTCAACTAAACGCACTGCGCGCTTATTTAGTACATCAAGTACTGGTGCATTTTTCTTTAATTTTGAAAGTGCTGCAAAACCTGCTGCCATAGCTACAGGGTTTCCACTAAGTGTACCTGCTTGATACACAGGTCCTTCAGGAGATAGTTGAGCCATAATCTCACGTCTAGCTCCAAAAGCACCAACTGGCATTCCGCCACCAATTACTTTTCCAAGTGTTACGATATCAGGTTTTACACCAGTTATAGATTCAGCACCGTTTATAGATGCGCGAAAGCCACTCATAACTTCATCAAAGATAAGTAAAGTACCATTTGCATCACAAAGCTCACGAAGCTCATTTAAAAACTCTTTTTGTGCTGGAACAAGTCCCATATTTCCAGCAATCGGTTCAATAATAACACAAGCAATATCTTTTGAATCTGCAAAACATTTTTTTACACTATCAATATTGTTATATTGAGCTAGCAATGTATGTTTTGTAAAATCAGCTGGCACACCAGGGCTTGACGGATTTCCAAATGTTGCAGCACCGCTTCCGGCTTGAACTAAAAGTGAATCACTATGACCATGATAACAGCCTGTAAATTTAACAATATCATCACGCCCTGTAAAACCGCGAGCTAAACGTATAGCACTCATTACAGCTTCAGTACCACTACTAACAAATCTAACTTTATCTATAGAATCAAACATAGATACAACAAGTTTAGCAAGTTCAGTTTCAGCCAGTGTTGGTGCACCAAAACTAAGACCGTGTTTTACAGCTTCTATAACAGCACTTTCAATACTCTCATCACGATGACCAAAAATCAGTGGTCCCCAACTTTGAACAAAATCTACGTATTTATTACCATCAATATCTTTAAGGTATCCACCCTCGCCTTCGCTAACAAATACAGGACTTCCACCAACACTGGCAAATGCACGTACCGGTGAGTTAACTCCTCCTGGAATTAATTCTTGCGCTTCTTTGAAAGCTTGAAGTGATTTATCTTTACTCATATCTAACCTTGGGAAATTTTTTTATGATTATAGCGAAGTTGTATTAATCTACATTTGATATAATCGCCTAAACTTTAAATAATGGAAAATGATTGAGCCGTTCTAACTTTGCACTTTTTGTAGCACTTTTAATACATTTTATATTTTTACTTATATTTTGGATGCTTGGATCGATGGAAGCAGAGAAACCTAAACTACAAAAAGATGAAAAAAAGATAAAAATATCACTAAAAGAGTTACCTAAAAAGCATAAAGAATCAGGATTAACAAAAAAAAGCGTACCACCGCCAAAAATAGCACCACCAATGCCAAAAGGTTCACAGCTTAAAAAAATCGTAAAACAGCCGCCTGTAAAATTCAAACCAAAACAAGAGCCTGTAAAGACAGCTTTAAATAAACCAAAGCCAAAAAAACAAGCAACAAAACCGGTTGTGAAAAAAATTGAGCCATTACCGCCTAAAAAGCCATATATCGCCTTACATGACACCAATACGACCATTGTAAAAAAAGAGCCAAAGAAAGAAAAAAATCCACTTTATTCTCTACTATCTCAGGACCATTCAGCCCAAGAGAAAAAAGAGGAGAAGAAAATAGTTCAGACTGGAAGCAGTATTGCAAACAATATAAAAGAGCTTTATGGTGAAGAGTTTGGTAAACTAAGTCAAGGTCAGCAAAAATATATTTTAGACAATCAAGAGATCATGAGACGTATAACTCAACAGGTCTTAAACCGTGTAGCAAGAGTAAATATTCCACATGATCTGAATGTTAATAGAATCAATGTAATTGAGTTTTACCTGCATCCAAATGGTGATATGACAGATTTTAAATTTTTAAGAAAGAGTGATTATTATATACTTGACGAGACTACTAAAGAGACTATAGAATATGCATATAGCAGATACCCAAGACCAATAGAAAAGACATTAATCAGATATAATGTTTACTATAATTTAGCACGCTATTAAAAGGGGAGAACATGTCAAATATAAAAGAGAACAGATACAAACACCATATGCAGGCATTAGTACTCTTTATAGGTGTATTTCTTTGGTTTTCTCCTGTTCCTGATGGTTTAAATACTCAAGCCTGGCACCTATTTGCAATATTTATAAGTGCTATATTTGCAGTAATTCTAAATGCGATGCCAATTTTAACTTCATCAATTATTGCAGTATCGTTAGCTGTTCTAACCAATACTATGAGTGCAAAACAAGCTTACAGCGGGTTTGGAGAGAGTTTTATACTACTAATTATAGTTGCATTTTTAATAGCCCGCGGTGTTATAAAGTCAGGTCTGGGAAAAAGAATTGCTTTTTTAATTATCAAAAAATTCGGGAAAAGCTCACTAGGTCTTTCATACTCTGTTATAGCAGCAGATATGTTTATCTCCCCTGCTTTTCCTAGCAATACTGCTCGCTCAGGTGTACTTTTTCCAATTGTAAATGCACTTGCGAATGATAGTAATTCAAAAGTATCAGATGGAACTAGAAAAAAACTCGGTTCATTTTTAATGATGGCTTCAATGGCAGGACTTACGATATCTTCAACTCTCTGGCTAACAGCAATGGCGGCAAACCCAGCAGGGGCAAAAATGGCTGCAGAATATGGAGTTGAGATCACATATGGATCTTGGGCATTAGCCGCATCACTGCCTGTTATAATACTTTTTTTTCTTGTGCCTTGGGTAATATATAAAATTTACCCGCCAGAGATAAAGTATACACCTGATGCACCGCGTATAGCAGAAAATGCACTTCAAACTATGGGAAAAATAAGCCGCAATGAATGGATTATGGCAGCTACATTTATCGGAATGGTGTTTTTATGGATCATGTCAGGTTCATTAGGATTAGACAAAACAGCTGTAGCTTTTCTTGGGTTATCCGTACTTATGCTTAGTAATATATTTACACTAGATGATCTACTGCATGAAGGAAATGCTCTTGGAACTTTAATATGGTTTGCAATTTTATATGGGATGAGCGTACATCTGGATAAATTTGGATTTATGGGATGGGTAGGAGATAATATATCTATGTTTATTGATGGATTTTCATGGCCTGTAGTTTATATAGGACTTACACTTTCCTATGTACTTATTCACTACTTTTTCGTATCACAAACTGCCCAAATGTTAGCACTTTTTTCAGTCTTTTTAGGAGTTGGTATTAAAGCAGGCGTACCTGCAGAGATGATGGCATTAATACTTCTTTTTGCGACAAACTTTAATGCGATCATAACACCACAAGGTTCATCTGCCAATGTTATATATGTAGGAAGTGGGTATATAGAAGCAAAAGAGATCTATAAGGTTGGTGGTATAATAACACTCATAAATACATTAGTATTTTTAACTATCGGTACGGCTTGGATGTTATTAATACTATAAAAAAGGGATCTGCTATTAAGTATTTTTTAGTTTTATTTTTTCCTATTATAATTTTTGGAGACTCTTTAGAATCAGCATTTAAAAATTCAGATATTACAGGAAATTTAACTTATTTTTACTACACTATAGATAAGGAAGACAACACTAAAGATGCTTATGCAAATGCTTTAGGAGGTGATCTAAAGCTTACAACCGATAGTTCAAATCCTATTTTTGCCACTGTAGGTTTTCATAATTCTACGCCTATTGTTGATCATAAAAACAAAAAATTAACCTCACTTTTTAATAACGATAAAGACGGCAATGCACTAACTGCTGTTTCTGAATCTTTTTTAGCATATAAAACAAAAGACTCAATTTTTAAAGTCGGTAATTTTCTTCTTAATACGCCTCTTATGAATAAAAGCTCAGCCAGAATAGTTCCATGGAGCTATCAAGGTGCATCATTTGTTATAAATAATATTTTCAAATCATCTATACAACTAAACTACATAAATAAAATGCGCAAATATACCTCTGATCAATATAAAGATGAAAGTCTTGCAGGTAAGATTGGTGACGGTATAACTATGATTGGATTTAAACACCACCCTATTGAGCCACTTGATGTCCATATTTACTATTACAATGCACCATCACTCTATGACAGCTATTTTTTTCAAATAGATTATAAAGATAACTTTATAAACAATGACCTTCTATTTTGTGTAGGTTTGCAGAACATGAAAACATATGATCATATGGATGTGGATCTTATTGGTTTAAGAACAGGAATATTTACAGAGCATCTTGACATAACGCTTAACTATACTAAAAATGACGGTGTAGACAAAGCAGATGGATATGGAGGACTCTCAAAAATATATACAGCATCTATGATCTCAAATGGAAGGGGTGAAAATAAACCGGAAGTTTTTATGCTAAAAACAAATTTTGAATTTGAACTCATAAGTAAACATAGTTCCGAGTTCTCTGTATGGCTTGCAAAAATAGATTCTAAATTGACTAAATATAAATCGTATTATACGCACTTTAGACATAACACAGATAACTTTATAAAGATATATTTACGTTACGAGTTTCAAGACTATGAAGATAAAACCAAAGATGCACAATACCTTAGATTTATTACATCAATTGATTTTTAGTTTCTCTCTAAAATAACTTTAGCTCCTTTATAGATTGGCTCATCTATAAAGCCAAGTTCTTCATCAACAAACCCAGTTATACCTTTTGCTTCGTTTGCTTCAAATAGTTCGACAATTTTTAAAGCCCTTTTTATCTCTTCTTCACTTTGACCGAATATCTTTTGTACAAGCTCTGATTGTTTTGGAGATATGCACCCTTTTGCCTTAAAGCCCATTTTTTTCTCTAGTTCTAGCCATTTAGAGAACTCTTCTAAATTTTTGTAATCTTGATAAACAAATGACACGGGTTTTACACCTATAGATTTACAAGTTATTAAAAAATGACTAAGCATATACGTCATAGTAGGATTATCTCTGTCTACAATAGACTGTGACAACCCAAGATCCGCCGAGAGATCAAGCATACCGATATAAAAAGTAGTTACACGTTCATTTATGCGTAATTTATTTAAATTATTCCATGCATTGGCACTCTCGATTGACAGATGAACTTCAATATCTTTATCTATTAAATTTATAATTTTCTCTACATCTTCAGGTGTTTGAATTTTAGGTACGCGTATAGCATCAGGTTTAAATTGATTTATATAGTTAATTTCATCAATTCCACCCTCATCTATAGCATTGACTCGAACTACAAACATCTTTTCTTGTTCTTTATACTTTTGTAGATACTCACCGCAAAGTCTTAAAGCTTCCGGTTTTTGCTCTTTACTAACACCATCTTCAAGATTTAACATTATGCACTGTGCATCAAGCTGTGGTATTTTTAAAAGGTGCTTTTCATTATGTGTTGAGAGCATCAACGCATCTTTAAAATCAATTTTCATTTTCCACCTTCATCTGTTGCAGATAAAAAAACAAAGCTTTTATCTCATCTGTCGTTAAGTAGTATCTCGGCATACCTTTTTTTGAAACCTCTAAAGATTTTTTAAAATCATCATAGTTTAGTGAGTTTATAGCAGGTCCGCCAAAGTTTTTTTTCTGCTTGTTATGAGTGTAATTTGCAACTATTTTCCCCTCTCCTTTTTCACCATGACAATGAAAACACCCTATCCCTCTAGGATTTTTGTAAAGCGAAGATGAGTACTCCAGCGGTGTTATAAAAGAACTTTGTGCAAATAAAAAAAGTGGCAAAAAAAGTGCCGGTACGAATCTCATAAAAACTCCAGTTAATATTAAAACGATATAATATCTAAAAAATTATTTATGAGGTTTAAATGCAATTATTAGACGGTAAAGCTCTCTCTCAAAAAATCGAACAACAAGTTGAACAAGAAGTTAAACAATTAAAAGACACATGTGGTTGTACACCTGGACTAGCTGTTGTGCTGGTTGGTCAAGATCCTGCAAGTGCAGCATATGTGAATATGAAGAAAAAAGCTTGTGACAGAGTTGGGTTTTACTCTATTACTCATGATATGCCTGAAACAATCTCTCAAGAAGCTATTGAAAAAACGATTACAATGCTAAATAACGATTCAAATGTTGACGGTATTTTAATTCAACTGCCTCTTCCAGCTCATATAGACACTACTAAACTTTTAGAACTAGTTGATCCTGCAAAAGATGTAGATGGATTCCACCCATACAACGTAGGACGTTTAGTAACTAATCTTGATGGTTTTGTACCGTGTACGCCACTTGGTGTAATGGAGTTACTAAAAGAGTACAACATAGATGTAAAAGGTAAAAACTGTGTAGTTGTTGGAGCTTCAAACATTGTTGGTAAACCTATGGCTGCCCTACTTTTAAATGCAGATGCTACAGTTGAGATATGTCACATTTTTACAGATGATCTGAAAAAACACACACTTGGCGCTGACATTGTTTTATGTGGAGTTGGTGTGATCAACCTAATAACGGAAGATATGGTTAAAGATGATGTTGTGATCGTAGATATTGGAGTTAGCAGAACTAAAGAGGGAAAACTAGTTGGTGATGTTGATTTTGAAAATGTTAGTAAAAAAAGCTCATACATAACACCAAGTCCTGGTGGAGTTGGACCTATGACTATTGCTATGCTTCTAAGCAATACTCTAAAAGCTGCAAAGATAAATGCTAAAAAACTTAAAGAAGAGAAAGAAGCTTAATGAAAGAGGTATTAGGTAAAGCTTACAGATTCTCAAACTCTTGGACAGGAACAATAATAATTGTTTTATTTATAATCTTTTTTATAGCACAGGCTTTTAGAATTCCATCTGGAAGTATGAAAGATTCACTTTTAATAGGCGATCACCTATTTGGTAAAAAGTTCGCATATGGTATCCCTATGCCACATATCCCTTTTTTAGAGATCTCAATTATGCCATGGAGTGATTCTTTAAAACTGATCGATGGGGACAAACCAAAACGTGGTGATGTTGTAATATTTAGATACCCTCACAACACTCAAACTCACTTTGTAAAAAGATGTGTAGCACTTCCAAACGATGAGCTTTTTCTTATAAATAAAGATCTTTTTATACACTTCAACGAAGGTGATGAATGGATAGAAAAAAACTATGAGGGTTATGAAGTAGTAAAACTTGCAGGAAAACTATGGGTAAAAAATCCTTATAGAAAAGATCATCATGGAATTCATAATGATGACAAAGTAATAAATGACGGCAATCCAAGACGTGCACCTCTATTTAACCTAAGTCCTATAAGAGTGCCTGAAGGTGAATATTTTATGATGGGTGATAACCGTGATCACTCAAATGACAGCCGTTTTTGGGGTACAGTTCCATATGAAAATATTGAAGGTACACCTTGGTTTGTATATTTTTCAATAGATGAAAACTGGGAGATCAGATGGGATAGAATGGGTAAAACTCCAACGGATTTAGAACAACCTATTCATCTGGATAAAGCTATAGCCGAGAGAGAAAAACACGACAAAGACGATCATGGAATCTATTGATTTATTAAAAATCATAACTGCAGTATTAGCCTTAGCCGTGGCAATAATCGGACATGAGATTATGCACGGATGGGTTGCCTATAAATATGGTGATATGACTGCAAAAAATGCAGGAAGACTAAACATAAACCCAATAGTTCACGTTGATCTTGTTGGAACAATTTTAGTTCCGGCAACTATGTATTTCTTACCTATACTTTTAGGTGGAGAGAGTGGTTTTTTATTTGGTTGGGCTAAACCTGTACCTATAAATACCGTTACCGTTATCAGAAATGCAGGTTACAATGGTGCTATGCAGGTAGATTTAGCAGGTATAGTGTATAATTTCACACTTGGTGTTATTGCGTCTGTTGCTATTTTAGCAATGGCCAAACCAACTACCTTAGATGGTTTATTTTATATTTTTACATATCTGTTTGTATGGAATTTATTACTGATAAATATAGTTTTAGCAGTATTTAACCTGCTGCCAATACCACAGTTTGACGGTGCGCATTTTTTAATGCACCTATCGCTAAAACATAAGGTAAGAAGTGTAGCGGAGTTTTTTTATAAAAATGAACGTTATGGTATCATAATAGTACTAATTGTACTTATGACGCCTATTAAAGATTATGTACTGCTTTTACCGGTACAAACAATTTTAGAATTATTATTAACTACATAGGAGAGAAGTTAGATGAAATTTTATATAGCAACTGATCATGCAGGTATAGAATTAAAAGATTACACTGTTGATCTTTTAAAACAAAAGGGACATGAAGTAATTGACCTTGGGCCTTTTACAAAAGATAGAGTTGATTATCCGGATTATGCTCATAAACTATCGCTTAGCGTTTTAGAAGACTCAGATGCACAAGGGATTTTAATCTGTGGCAGCGGTATAGGAATGAGTATGGCTGCTAATCGCCATGAAGGTATTCGTGCAGCACTATGTCACGATGCATACACTGCAACCGTAGCACGTGGTCACAATGATGCGAATGTACTTTGTTTTGGTGAGCGTATTGTAGGCAAAGGTGTAGCAGAGTCTATTTTAGATGCTTGGATTGCCGGTAGTTTTGATGGTGGTAGACACTGCGGACGCGTAGAAAAAATAGAAATAAACTAAAGGAATAAATATGTTTTGGGAATGGTCACTACTTTCAGTTTTATCGATACTATCAATTTACCTTTTTGTAAAGATGTTTTACTTTAAAAGTATCACTTCTAAAGAGCAAAGAAGCAACGACTTGATGAAACTAACTCTTCAAGAAGCAGAGATATTGATACGTAAATATCAGATTCAGCTTCAGCGTGCACTAGGAAATGTAGACATTTTAAGTGAAGAATTAACAAAGTTAAGAAACGAACTGAAAGTTTTAAAATCAAGAAACTCAAAACATAGACAAGAAACCGACAGACTAAACGGAAAAATAAAAGCACTTGAAAACAGAATAGATGCATTACTATAACGGAGAAAATTATGACATTAAGCGCTAACGATAAACAAATAATAGAAAATTCAATTAGAAATATAAAAGACTTTCCAAAAGAGGGAATTATATTTAAAGATATTACAACACTTTTAAATAATAAAGAGGCTTATGGTATTTTAATGAAACATCTTCACCATAGATACAGTAGTTATAACCTTGATTATATTGCAGGTATAGATGCACGTGGATTTATATTTGGTGCAGCACTTGCTCAGATGCTTGGCATAGGTTTTGTTCCTATCAGAAAAAAAGGAAAACTACCTTATACGACAATCGGTGAAAAATATGCACTTGAATACGGTGTTGATGAGATAGAAGTACACTTAGACGCATTCAGCGGTGTAGAAAATGCTCGTGTACTACTAATAGATGATCTAATAGCTACAGGCGGTACTGCAAATGCAGCTGCAACACTTGTAAACCAGACAGGCGCTAAATGTGTAGAGGCTTGTTTTATTCTAGGTCTATCATTTCTAGATGGTATAAAAAACTTAAGTGAAAAAACTGATGTATATACAGTTTTAGAGGTTGATTAATGTATATACCAAAAGCTTCGAAATATGATCCTGATCTAAATGGTCATTTTGATATACACGGTGGGAGATATGTACCTGAAACACTAATGCCCGCACTTTTAAAACTAGAACAAGAATATAAGTCTATCCGTTTCGATGAAGAGTTTTGGAAAGAAGTTCATTACTATTTAAAAGACTATGTAGGTCGCCCTAGCCCTTTATACTTTGCTCAAAACATATCTGATGAACTTGGGGCAAAAGTTTATTTTAAACGTGAAGATCTAAACCATACAGGTGCTCATAAAGTAAACAACGTTATAGCTCAAGGGATTATGGCAAAGCGCTTAGGTTATAAAAAGATAATTGCTGAAACTGGTGCAGGACAACACGGTGTTGCTACAGCTACTATATGTGCACTTTTAGGACTAGAGTGTGAGATATTTATGGGTGCTAAAGATGTTTCACGTCAAGAACTTAATGTATTTCGAATGAAACTTCTTGGAGCAAAGGTAAATGCAGTTGAGAGCGGAAGCCGTACACTTAAAGATGCAATGAATGATGCAATCCGCCACTGGGTTACAAATGCAAGAGATACTTTTTACATTATAGGTACTGTAGCTGGTCCACACCCATATCCATTAATGGTACGTGATTTTCAAGCAATAATTGGGTATGAAACAAGAGCTCAAATACTAGAGAAAGAAAACCGACTTCCTGATCATGTAATCGCATGTATAGGTGGCGGTAGTAATGCTATAGGTATGTTTCAACACTTTTTAGAAGATGAAGGTGTTGAATGCATAGGTATTGAAGCTGGTGGACTTGGAATTGATACTGATAAACATGGTTGTTCATTAAATAAGGGGCGTCCTGGAGTTCTACACGGGCAAATGAGTTATTTACTTCAAGATGAAGATGGACAAGTATTAGAAGCTCACTCTATTAGTGCAGGACTTGACTATCCAGGAATTGGACCAGAACACGCATTCCATAAAGACAACAAATCAGTTTCGTATGATTATGCAACTGATCAAGAAGCACTAGATGCTTTTGTTTGGTTAAGTCAAAAAGAGGGAATTATACCTGCATTTGAGAGTTCTCATGCAGTAGCATACCTTAAAAAAATGGAAAATATTAAAGATAAAATTATCATTGTAAACCTATCAGGTCGTGGTGATAAAGATATGATACAAGCCAAAGATATTTTACACTTTGACTAACTAGCAAACAAAAATTTTTCCGTAATCTTTCTTTTTCGCTTCTTTAAGGGCGTAAACCGCCCTTTGCTCTATCTCTTCTACAGAATCGTCTTCTGTAAACTCAGTTATACCAAATGCCACAACCGGTTTGGTATCGTTCATAATTTCTAAAGTCGACAATGATGTATTTAATTTTTTAGCAACTATCTCAGCTTGCTTTACATTTGTTCCAGATAACAAGATCATAAAATTCGATCCATACCAGCGAGACACCGCATCTGAATCTCTTAGTAAGTTTTTAAGTTGTTTTGAGAATAGTTGAATCATTTTTTCTCCATATTCAAAACCAAAGGTGCTAACTGCCCTATCAACACTTTCTAAACCTATATATAAAATAGAAGTCGGACTTTTATATCTGTTAAAGTTACTTACTTGGTGTTTTAAAATCCCTTGCATATGCATCTTTGACGTGAGTTTTGACATCTGATCAACCGTCGCAAGATGTGCTAATTTATCCACCCTTAGTTTATATTCACGCAACTTGTATATCTGTTCACAATGATAATTAAGTCTTGAAATAATCTCTTTAGAACCAAATGGTCTTTTTATAAAATCACTTCCACCGTTTTCATAACATTTTTGTAAAACTTGTTTGTCATGTTCTTGCGAATTATCTAAAAAAACTATAGGAACTTTAATCACATTATTTAAATTTATACGTGTAAAAACCTGTTCTATATTTATATAGTCTATATTTGTATTAACTAAAGCTACATCAAGATCTTCTGCATTAAAATCAAAATCTTCAACATCGAATCTATACTGTATAGATTCATACCCCTCTTGCTTTAAAATTGATTCTAAAGAATTAAAGTTCTTGTCGTTTATCTCTAGTATTAAAACCCTTTTTTTTCTCATACAGAAATTATATCAAAAAGCATCAATATATAGGTTTAACATTTTTTGCTATTATACTTTTATATATTAAACTAAAATGGATTATTATGAATATCAAACTAACACAGAATAAAAATGGTTCAGACGTATCAGTTGACTTAATTACAAAAGATAAGCTAAAAACAATTAAAGACAAAAAGATCCTTGACTTAGCAGGTTTTACAGCTGAGCAAGACACTATATGCTTTTTACATGAAAAAGGATATTTAGCATGTGGCGTTGATGATGAATCAAGCGATAACACAAGAAGTGTATGTTCAATAGCGATCAAAGCACTAAAATCTGCTAAATACAAAACTGCTAGTTTTGATGTAGATGATCAAAATATAAAAGCTGTTGTAGAGGGAATTATATTAGGGGGTTATGAATACAACACTTATAAATCAGAACCTAAAAAAACTACTCTAAAAAATATAAATTTAGTATGTAAAGATATCAAGAAGCTGCAAAATGCTTTTGAAGAAGCCGTAATAGTTGCAGAAGCTACATGTTTTACTCGTGATATTGTAAATACTATTCCTGAAGATATACACCCAGAAACACTTGCTAAACTATCAAGCGAGCTTGCTAAAGAAAATAACTTAGAATGTAATATTTTAGGTGAAAAAGCTCTTAAAAAAGAGAAATGTGGCGCTATGCTTGCTGTTGGACGTGCTTCAAGACACGAGAGCCAACTTATACACCTGACATACAAACCTAAGAAGAAAGCTAAAAAAGTTATAACTCTTGTTGGTAAAGGTCTAACATATGATAGTGGTGGACTTAGTCTTAAGCCATCAACTTCTATGGTAACCATGAAGATGGATAAAGCTGGAGCTTGTGCTGTTCTTGGGATCATTAAAGCTGTAAGTGAACTAAAACTAGATATTGAAGTTCACGCATTTGTAGGTGCAGTTGAGAATATGATCGGTGGAGATGCTTACAAGCCAGATGATGTTTTAGTTACAAGAAGCGGGAAAACTGTAGAGGTTAGAAATACAGATGCAGAGGGAAGATTAGTTTTATGTGACGTACTTGATTATGCTCAAGATAAAGTAAAAGCAGATTACATATTTGATTTTGCAACACTAACAGGTGCATGTATGGTAGCACTTGGACAATATACTACAGGTGTTATGGGACACTCAAATACACTTAAACACTATGTATTTGATGCAGCGAATAATTCAGGGGAACTAGTTGGTTCTCTTCCTTTTAACAGACACCTTAAAAAACTTCTAAAAAGCGATATAGCAGACATTTCAAATGTAGCTTCAAAACCATTTGGTGGAGCTATTACGGCAGGATTATATCTAGACAACTTTATAAGAGAAGAAAATAAAGGTAAATGGCTACATTTTGATATAGCTGGTAGTGCATATACTGAGTCACCTTGGGATTGTAATGTATACGGCGGAACAGGTGCTGGCGTTAGACTTATGAGCAGTTTTCTAAAAAACTTGCTATAATCTCAAAAATTATTTAAGATAAATTAAGTATAAATTTTCTAAAGGTAAAAAATGGGATTAAGTATAGGTCTAGTAGGACTTCCAAACGTAGGTAAATCAACAACTTTCAATGCACTAACAAAGGCTCAAAACGCAGAAGCTGCAAACTACCCTTTTTGTACAATAGAGCCAAATAAAGCAATAGTTCCTGTTCCTGATTCAAGACTATCAGAACTTGCGAAGATTGTTAACCCTGAGCGTATTCAGTATTCAACACTTGATTTTGTTGATATTGCAGGACTTGTAAAAGGTGCAAGTAAAGGTGAAGGTCTTGGAAACAAGTTTTTATCTAATATCCGTGAAACAGAAGTTATTCTTCAAATAGTAAGATGCTTTGATGATGAAAATATTGTTCATAACGAAGGAAGTATTGACCCTTTACGTGATGTTGAGATCATTGAAGGTGAGCTTGTTTTAGCTGATATTGAAGTACTATCAAACCGTATAGACAGACTAAAGCGTCAAGCAAAAGCTGATAAAAGTGCAAAAGGTATTTTAGATATAGCGGAAGAGCTTTTAGAATTCCTAGCTGATGGAAATTTAGCACGTAACTTTGACAAAACTGATACTGATGAATACAAACAGCTAAATCAAGAAGTTAGATTTTTAACAAACAAAGAGATTATGTATGGTGCTAATACTGATGAAGACGGTCTTTTAGAAGATAATGATTATGTAAAAGCATTAAAAGAACATGCAGATAAAAACAACTGTGAACTTATCAAACTATGCGCAAAAGTTGAAGAAGAACTTGTAGGTCTTGATGAAGAGGAAGCAAAAGAGTTTTTAGATGAACTAGGTGTGAAAGAATCAGGTCTAGAGCAGATCATTCACAAAGGATTTGATAAACTTGGTCTTATGAGTTATTTTACAGCAGGTGTAAAAGAGGTTCGCTCATGGACAATTAGAAAAAATTCAACAGCTCCTCGTGCAGCAGCAGCTATTCATAATGACTTTGAAAAAGGCTTTATTCGTGCTGAAGTTATCTCTTATGAGGACTATATAGCATGTGGTGGAGAGCAAAAAGCCAAAGAAGCCGGAAAAATGAGACTTGAAGGAAAAGAGTATATAGTGCAAGATGGTGATATAATGCACTTTAGATTTAACGTATAACAATATAAAGGGGTAGATATGCAATTAAAATATGTTGGTCCTAAACCTATAATCTCTCACACTAGTATTGAATTTGACAACAATAAAGAAGATAAATATGTCTACCTTAATATAGTTATACAACTGATAAAAGCTTTAGGTGATGAAAATCTAAAGGGAAATACATATAAATATCATGCAGATACAAGAAGACTGAGTAAAGATGAACTTTTTGAAGAATTAAAAAAATACTGCAGTGATTTAAATAAACTTATTGAAAAAGAAAACCATGATGTTGAAGATGAGATTGAGCATAATATACAGAGAGCTCATGAATCAAAAGTTTTAACAGATGATGAAATTGAAATACTAGAGAGCAATATAGAGATAATGCATGATTATTTAATTCAGCGCTCAGTTAACAAAGCAGTTTACTATTGTATTATTGATAAGTTGGCAGATGTAATAGCTAATGCACATATAGAATATATAGTCGTACCGTTATTTGCAAAATTTACACATGTGCTTCACTCTGTTCAAGGTTCACTTCTAAAACAAAGAAACCCTATAGATACAGAACTTGAAATATTTAAAGAAGATGGAGAAGTTTTTTCAAAACTAAAAGTTGTTAAACTCCTAAACTAGCTACTCTCATAGAGTCTATCATATTGTCTCTAAGATTGGCTATAACGTCATCAAAATGATAAAGGCTTGTTTCTTCTAACTCTTCTAGATCCTCTTCTAAATCCTCTATATCATATAACAACTCATTGTCTTCATTAAAATTAATCTCAGCACTACTATTTAATTCAGTTCTTAACTCTCTGATTCTATTTTTTAACTTTAAGATCTCTTTATTTTTTTTATCCTGAGCTATTCTTATCCTATTGTGAAGCTGATTAAACTTGCGTATAGCTATTGAACTGTTATCTTTATTTAGTGAGCTTTGAAGTATCTTGTCAATAAAAATCTGCTTGCTTTTTGTTATTGGCACTCTATTAAAATATTCTAAAAATGTCTCGAACATCTCACTGAATATTATTCTATGAAATTTTTTAAAATAGTTGTTTACAATAGAGTTTATAAAATTGATTCTACCGTCTTTTTTTATAGATTCAATAGCCTGTTCTTTAGATATATGTAAAACTTCATTGCAGAAACTTACCCATTCAGCAACAATATCTTTAAATATTGCCTGCTTAATTTTGCTGTATTTAATATGTTCTATATCTGTTATATACAAAAAGTTTATATCGTTCTTCAAACTGTCGTTAACAAAACTTTTAGACAGAATTTCCATAACTTCAGCTCTGTCTGTATTTGTAGAAACATGAAGTACATCCCACTCGAATAACTCTAAATTATTCAATATTTTTTCGATATACTCTTCTAACTGTTCTTTTGTATCAAACATACTTTTTTAGATTACCTTTGCTATGGTTTGCCCAAATTTTACATTGTCATTATTATTTATATTTAATTTTAGCATATTTTTTTCCGTTAATATAACAATTGTTGATCCCATCTCAAAACAACCAAAATCATCACCTTTATCAAGGTTCATGTTTTCATATTCATACACACTGCTATTTTGTACATCTGCATTTGTTTTTATATTTGGTTCAAAACCAACCTGCATCACACCTACATTTAATGCACTTACTAAAACCATGTAATAGCACTTACCGTTTTGTGCTTGACATTTCAGAACGACACGTTCATTCTCTATAAAAAGATTTATTCTTTTATTTAATGATGGTACATTTACAGGGTAAAACTTTCCAGGAATATGTACAACTTTTAGTACTTTTGTATTTGTCGGCATATGGTAACGGTGATAATCTTTAGGTGATAGGTAAAAATTTATAAATGTACCGTCTTTGACAAGAGCTTTTTCCTCTTCACTAAAGCTGTCTCCTAAAAAGTCTCCACAGCTATATTCCATACCTTTTATTTGTAGAGCTGTATCTTCTTTGATTTCACCGCAAGCTGATATCCATGAATCACATGGTGATATAAAATCATCCCCGTCCAAAGAAAATTCTCTTTGTTTTTCAAGTTTTCTTGTGAAAAGTTTATTTAGTGATTTGTAAGAGCTAGGATGAGCAAACTCACTCATATCTAAACCCATTAAAGATACGTATGCTTTATTTACAAATGTTTGAATAGATAAAGAGAACTCTTTATTGGCGAACTTTCCAAATCCTTGCGATATAGCCGAAGTAATATGTCTTTTCATTAAATTATTTAATCCTCTATTTTTATAATATTTGTTAATCAAGCTTACGCTTTGCTATCTCTTCAATTAAAACTGTTGCGTACGAGCCTTTTGGTAATGTAAAATTCAGTTCATACTGTGCTTCTTGTGCATTAAACCTGCCCTCTACATCTGTAGGGTATACCCATCCATATCGTCTAGTACCGTCTGCATTTATATTATCGTCGAAATCTTTTTCAATTTCACGTGCATACCCACTAGAGAGTCTGGCTTTTTTACCACATAACAGACCGGTTACACTTATATCTCTGGAGTTAAATCTTTCAAAATCATGTTCACTCTGATCAAACTCAAAAAGTCTTCCATACGGATAATGTTCCATCACATCACCCTCTAGTAATTTAAACGGGTGTTTTTGTTCCTTTAGTTTTTTAATCTCATTTTTTGGTAAATTTAACAAATTTTCTAACTCGTCTAAACTAAAACTGGCAACAAGTGAATTAATTTCCAACCTTCTACTTAACCACAAATTAAACAGATGACTCTGGTATGCACTAATTAAAAGCTTTCTAACTTTTACATTACGCTCTTTCTTTTCACCCTTAGCAATTTTTTCACCATCAATATGATTGTTTCCATCACTGCCAAAACGCTGATACCCAAAAAAGTTTGGCATACCTTGGCTTGATATATTTTTTAATGCTTCATCAATTTTTTTAGCGTCTGTCGGGTTTACCTTTTTCAGTCTGATATAAAATCTATTTGAACTTAAGTGCCCTATTCTTATTTTATTATTATGGTATGTTGTAGAGAGTATTTTAACATTTTCATGCTCAAACTTTTCCAATAGTTCCTCATGTTTTTTGTGTACAGATATATACTGCTTGGTCATAGCATGTTTATCTTTTAAACCTGCATAACCAATCTCTTTGTTTTTTATACCTAAATACTTTGCAAGAATGCCTATTAACTCCATAGTTGAAAGGTTCTTTTTTCTAACATGTAGGATCAGGTGTTCCCCCTCTCCACTAAACTCATACAGTGGTATTTCGTCAACAACAAAATCACGTGGACTTTGTTTAAAATGAAAATCAATACTTGCATGATTTAAAGAATAAAATCTATCCATTGTTTTCCTAAAAATGATTTGCTTTACATCTAGAGCGATATCTAATCTGTTTTGCTTTTGCAAAAATGGTTAGATTGACTCTAGAGAGTTTTGAACGTCTTAAAATTGTTTTTTTATGACGTCTGTCAAAGGCTATAAGCATCTCATACTCTTCACCGCTACACACTATTCTTTTATCTAACTTTTTAAAAATTTTAGCACCTATTTTATTAGAATCAAGAATTTTTTCCAAATCTGTATATAATCCATCAGATATATCCATTCCGGCATTTAAAAATCTTCTATTTTGACTAACAAACTTATCTCTTAGCTTAATATTTACGAACTTAGAGTTTTTATTTATTTTACCACCGCTTAAAAGCTTTTTCAAATCTTTTTTACTTCTGCCAAGTTCACCTGTATAAGCCAATAAATCATTCTCTCTTATCCCTTTTCTAAAAAGAGGTTTTTTACTTTTAGAGATAATTGTCACAGTTATGTCAAGTTTGTTATTAGCTATAGTATCTCCACCTATTATCTCAATACCATACTTACAAGCAACATCTTCAAATCCCCTGACAAGCTCAGCCATTTGTTCATTTGAAATACTCTTTGGCATAGCTACAGCCAAAAGTGCGAACATTGGTTTTGCGTTCATTGCAATAGCATCAGAGATATTTACTAACATTGCTTTTGCACCAATTTGATAATAACTCATCCATTTTGTTTTAAAATGGATGTTTTCAAAAAAAGCATCTTTTGAATAAACATAACCATTTATATAGGCTCCGTCATCTCCTATGTTGACACTGCTAAACTGTGAAATAAAATGATTTTCTATATTCAATTGTTATTCTCTTAAAAAACTGTTAGATATGTCGATATGCTAAATATTACAAAACATGTGCTATAATAAGCGCAATTATAACATTAATTGGAGTAACTTTTATGAAAATATCAATAAAAGCTGTGTTTAAGAACATATCGATATTTCTAATGTTTTTTACGTTTGTTTCACTATCTGCAATGTTGTTTACGTTTGAGCAAACTAATTCATATATTAAAACAGATATACTAAAAGATCAAAAAGATATAATTAATTCGTTAAGGATGATTGATAAAAAAGATGTAGAGCTTGCTCTGATCCAATACAACGGAAAAAGTACTGATCTTCAATACCAAGTAAATAAACTTCGCGAACTATACGAATATGATATTACGGGAAACTATATATTAGGCAACTCTCAAGAGTACTTAAGTGATTTAGATAAATTATCAAGTGCTATAGATGATTTCAATACTAAAGCTTACACATACTATAAATCTTCAAAAAAGAACGTAGAGCAGACAAAAACCGAACTTGACAAATCTCATATAGTGTTAGAAAACAGAATAAACTCTCTTCTTTTTAAAAACATGGAATATGATTCTCAAAAATTCAGCTTTATGATTCAAATAACAATAGCAACTTTTGTTATAGTTCTGTTACTATCAATCTGGTACTACACAAGACTTAAAAAAATATATAACGACATAGCATACCTTCAATCACCATCTAAAAGTAAAAAAGACTACGAAATATGTACAATTGAAGCAGATGCAATATCTATCAGAATGAAAAAGAAGCCTGATGTAAAAGATAACCCTAGTAATATTGATCCAATTACAAAAATTAATAATCACAAAGGTCTTATTACAGAATACGGTGAGAAGAAAAACTTTAAAGAAAATAACTTTACTTCGGTAACTGTACTTGAAGTTGATAATTTTTCAAAAACCAATAGAGCATTTAATCAAGAGTTTTCTCAAGCAGCACTTAAAAAAATAGCTTATACTATATCTTTATTTGAACAAGCTACAGACGTAATTGGAAGAACTGATTACAATCAGTTTACAGTAATATTATCTCGTGAGACAAAAGACAAGGCTTATAAAGATATGGAAGCTATTCGTGAAGCGATATCTGAACTGAAATTCGTAACTCAAACAAAAGTTCCTGTACAAATAACTGTATCGGGAGGCTTTTTCATAAAACCAAACAATGTAGTTTTAGCTAACGCTATGGAAGAAGCTAAAAAGATTCTAAGATTTGCTCAACAAGGTGAAAAAAATAGAATCGCTCAAAAAAGAGATATGGAAGGTGTGCATATTTGAAACACCTTCTAGACTAGCATTTTGTTCCAAAATGTAACATATCTTTTCTCTCTCCAAACTTTGTCACAATTTAACCTATAATAAGACTTTATCAGATATGATCACTTATACATTATTCTAATTTTTAAGGAAAGCTAATGAGTATTCCTATCTATACTTACGATTCAATAATTGTTGGTGCCGGTCTTGCAGGCTGTGCAGCAGCTAGAGAATTGCAAAATGCAGGAAAAAAAGTTGCCGTTATTACAAAACTACACCCTTTAAGAAGCCACTCTGGTGCAGCTCAAGGTGGTGTAAATGCAGCTTTTAGTGACGAAGATTCTGTTGAACTTCATGAATTTGACACTGTTAAAGGGGCTGATTATCTTGCTGATCAAGATGCAGTTGAGTTTATGTGTAAAAATGCACCAGAGACTATTCGCTGGGCAGAAAGAATGGGTGCAGCTTTTAGCCGTTGTAAAGACGGTAAAATTGCTCAACGCCCTTTTGGTGGACAAAGTTCACCTCGTGCTTGTTATGCAAAAGACAGAACTGGTCTTACATTATTACAAACTATTTATGAACAAGCACACCGTGTTGGTGTAAAATTTTGGGATGAGTGGTATGCTGCAGATATCATTTACAAAGACGGAAAAGTATCTGGTGTTGTAGCGTTTAATATCCGCGATATGCAAATGGCTATCTTTAACTGTAAACAAGTTATGTTTGCTACTGGTGGTTATGCACGTTCATATAAAATCAATTCAAATGCTCATGCAAATACAGGTGATGGTTTATCTATTGTAGCTCGTCACGGTCTTCCATTAGAAGATATGGAGTTTGTACAGTTTCATCCATCAGGTCTTTCAGGAAACGGTGTTTTAATATCTGAAGCTGCTCGTGGTGAAGGTGGACGTTTATTTAACTCTGAGGGTGAGCGTTTTATGGAAAAATATGCTCCAAATGCAATGGAACTTGCATCTCGTGACGTTGTATCTCGTGCTATCTTAAATGAGATTCGTGAAGGTCGCGGTGTTGGTCCAAGAAAAGATGCTGTATATATCGATCTAACTCACTTAGGAAAAGATCTAATTATGGAAAGACTTCCAGAATTACGTGACTTAGCACTTACATTCTTAGGTCTAGATATGATCAAAGAACCTATTTTAATCTCTGCAACTGCACACTACTCAATGGGTGGTATTCCTGTAGATATTCCTGGTCACGTTAGAAAGAACAACGATGAACTTGTAGAAGGTTTCTATGCAGCTGGTGAGTGTTCATGTGTATCTGTTCATGGTGCTAACCGTCTTGGTGCAAACTCTGTTCTTGAAGCGCTTCTATTTGGTCGCTACGTTGGTAAAACTATGGTTGCAGAAGTTGATGAAATTGAACTAAGAGTTGCAACTGAAGAAGATGCTGCTACTGCTTTAGCAGAAATCGACTTTGTATTAAGTAACAACGGTGATGAGACTGTAACAAAACTAAGAGAAGAACTTCAAGACACTATGACAGAAAATGCTGGTGCATTTAGAACTAAAGAGACTTTAGCAAAAGCTGTTGCAGACGTTAAAGAGATAAGAAAAAGATTTAAAAATATCCGTATTAAAGATAAATCTAAAATATTCAATACTGAATTACAAGAAGCAATTGAGCTTGGACACATGATCGATTATTCAGCATTTATCGTAGAGAGTGCCATTGCTCGTAATGAGAGTCGTGGTGCTCACTATAGAGAAGATTTCGAATCTCGTGATGATGAAAACTTCCTAAAGCATACTATGGCTTATATGGATAATAACGGTGATATTACACTTGATTACATGGATGTCGTTCTTGGCAAACATGAACTTAAAGCAAGAACATACTAGGTAAGGGAGGTAGAGTTATGAGTACAGATGGTATTACAACACAAAAAGTAAACTTCAAAGTATTTCGTTTTAATGCTAACGATGATTATCTTCCATACTACGAAAACTATGAGATGGATGTAACTTCTGAAGAAGTTGTACTAGATATATTAAATAGAATTAAATGGGATCATGACGGAAGCTTTTCATATAGAAGAAGCTGTCGTCACGGTATTTGTGGTGCTTGTGCTATAAAAGTAAATGGTAGGAGTACTCTTGCTTGTAAAGAGAGCATGACAACTATGATTGAGCTTTTTGGAAACGAGCTTACAATTGAACCGCTAAGCATCAAGCGTTCTGTAAAAGATATGATCATTGATAAAGGTGACTTTTGGCAGAAACACGATGCAATTCACCCGTTCTTAATCTCTGATGTTGATGAAAACCCTGAGCATGAACATATAGTTACTCAAGATGAAGCTGAAGCACTGTTAGATGCAGATATCTGTATCCAATGTGGTGCATGTCACTATGCTTGTCCTGTAATTGAAGTAAACGATAATTTTATGGGTCCTGCTGCATTTGCAAAAGCTTACCGTTTTGAAGCAGATGTACGTGATCAGGCTCATAAAGAGAGACTATCTGAGCTTCACTCTGAGAAACAAGGTGTTTGGGACTGTGTTAAATGTTATGAATGTGCAGAGGTTTGTCCTAAAGAGGTTAATCCTATTGATAAGATCACTAAGCTTCACCAAATGCTGTTTAAAGAGGGTGTTGCAACTTCAAATGTTGCTACTCGCCATGCAGTTGGGTTTAAACACTCAATTGCTAAAAACGGTGTACTTGACGAGGGTGGATTAGTTCTTTACTCTGAAGGTCCTGCTATCGTTAAACATGTACCTGTAGCACTTAAAATGTTTAAAAAAGGTAAAATTGTACCACCATGGGCAATTACAAAATCACAAAACCTTGATGAGATTAAAAAGCTTGTTAAATCATCATCAACTGTGAAGTTCTAGGAGATAAAAATGGAAAAATTAAAATACGCACTTTTTACTGGCTGTACAGCTAAGCAAAGTACTCCTGAACAAATGAAGTCTACTATGGCAGTTGCTGATAAATTAGGAATAGAATTAGTAGAACTTACTGAAGCTTCTTGTTGTGGAGCTTCACATCTACAAGACTATGATGACTTTTTATCTTTAGTACTAAATGCTAGAAATATAGCATATGCAGAGAAGCATGGTTTAACTATGGTTACTATCTGTAATACATGTCAGCTTAATACTGCTATGACTAAACACCGTTTAGATAATAACGAAAAACTAAAAGCTCAAGTAAATGAGAAATTAGCAGAAGTTGGTCTTGAATACAAAGGTACATCTGAAGTTACTCACTTCTTATATGCTATTATTGATGACTTTGGTCTTGATAAGATTAAAGAGATGGTTAAAACACCTCTTCGTGATTTTAATATTGCACCATTCTACGGTTGTCATAACATCCGCCCTTCAGAGCTTCAAAATGAAACTCATAAGTCTGCAGAGAGTGCATACCGCCCTACTTCACTAGATGATTTAATCATCGCTTGTGGCGGTAATAATGTTGATTATGCAGAAAAAACAAAGTGTTGTGGTTTCCATGCTGAATTACAAGCACCAAAAACTGCTGCTACATTAACTGGTAATGCAATTGCAGGTGCAATGGATAACGATTCTGACTGGATGGTTACACCATGTCCACTATGTCACTTAAAACTAGATACTCAAACTCACCATGCATCTGAAGCAATCGGTCGTGAAGTTGCACTTCCTGTATTACATATGCAGCAAATGCTTGGTCTTGCTCTTGGTTGTACTCCTGATGAGTTAGGTCTTAATCACCACCTTACTAAGGTTGATTTCGTTTAATTAACTTTATACTTATATTCTCGGATTTTTCCGAGATATATCTTTTTGCTACACAACATATACAAAAACATTCACAACTGCATCTATATAAGCTTAAAATAACTAAAAAATAATATACTAATATTAAATTTACATTTAAAAGGTTATATATTGTGTATGATAATAAACATATATTAAATAGCTTAAATAACCTAGAACTCTTATATATCGAAAATAAATATGACTTTAGAAAACAGGTTTCAGATATTTTAGAAGAGCATTTTACTAATGTTTATAATACACAAAATGCTGATGAAGCTATAGATATTTTCAGAACTCACAAGCCAAAAATAGTTATTATAGATATAGATGATCGACGTTATGACTGGGTAAAAACCGTAACTCGTATAAAAGATATAAAATCAAATACAAAAATTATACTTATCTCAAAATTTGATGCCCATATAATGCTGATGGAAGCAATAAATTTAGGTGTAACAAAATTTTTAGTTAAGCCCGCAACACCGACTGAATTATCTGATGCTATAAATTTTTGTATACAGCAACTTCAACATGAAAATGATATAAAGATATTCAATACGTATGTATATAATATATATAACCATGATAAATCTATGCTTATCATGCTGAAGAACGGAAGACCTGTAGTTGCAAATCATATTTTTTTAAATTTTTTCAATGTAGAAAGTGTAAAAGAATTTAATTATAAGTATCCTGATTTAGGTGAGTTTTTTTTACATCATGAAGGATATTTATTTAGCCAATTGAACAACTATTGGCTTGACAATGCAAAAGCACATCACAACAACCTATTCCATGTCCAAATTAAAAATAAACGTGGTGAGCCGAGACATTTTTTATTTAAATACCATCTTATATCTCAAGAAAAAGCCTATGCTATTTTATCTTTTGACGATGTTACAGAACTTGATTTAACTAAAACACTAGATACAGAAAAAGCACATAACGAATCAAAAACAAAACTACTTGAAAAAGATAAAGAAAATGTTTACAACCTACTTGAACTTCTTCAAAAAAGTAAAGTTAAAGTACATGTACATAACTACTATAAAGGCTTAACTATAGTACACGATGCAGAAATTATTGATGTTAAAGAAAATAGTATAACTATTACAACAGTTTATCTACAACAAAAAGCGATACAGATAGATAAAAGAGCCATAATAACATCACCTGTATTACCATATAGCATTGTTTGCAATAAAGTGGTAAAAATCGACTACAAGAAACACACTGTTGAACTTGGAGACTTGGAATTTTCAAGAACATCTCCGGCACTTAGAAAAACAATTCGTTTATCACCAAACTCTAAATATAGTGTTTCATTATTTATTAATAACCAAAGATATAAAACAGATATCAGCATAATAGACATTTCTATAGAGTCAGTTAATCTAAAATTTGAAGATGTACCACTTAATTTGAAAAAAAACGATAAAGTTACCATTGATATAATTTTTAATATTGATAACAAACCATTAATTATAAACTCAGAAGCCATAGTACTGAGAGAGGCTCAAGAACAACATAATTCAAATGTAGTATTTTTACTAAATTTAAATATAAATCAAAAAAATCATCTTCTAAAATATATAAAAAATAGACAGGTTGAAATTATTAAAGAGTTTAAAAATATGAAAGATAAAACTCTTTAGATATAATTCCAATATTTTAAATCAACGGAATAAATATGTCAGACTCAATAGAGATAATTTCATGGAATGTAAATGGTATACGCGCTGTAGCTAATAAAGAAGCTCTTAAATGGATTGATGAGCGTGACACAGACATATTATGCCTTCAAGAGATAAAAGCACTTCCTGAGCAAATTCCAAACGATCTGTTTAATAAAGAATTTTTAGAACTAAAAGTAAACTCAGCAGAAAAAAAAGGATATAGTGGAACTGCCACCTTTTCATCTATAAAATCTGATAAAACATCAACTTCAGAACATATAGATCTTTTAAATGAAGGTAGAATAATAGAGACTCAATATGGTGATACCGTACTTTTTAACGTATACTTCCCAAATGGGCAAAAAGACGATGAACGTCTTGCTTATAAAATGGAATTTTATGATAAGTTCTTAGATCATTGTGAGCAGTTAAAAGATGAAGGAAAATCTATTATTATATGTGGAGATGTAAATACAGCTCATAAAGAAATTGATCTAAAAAACCCTAAATCAAATTCCAAAACATCTGGTTTTTTACCTATTGAAAGAGCTTGGATAGACAAACTTATAGATCATGGATATATAGATACATTTAGATATGTTAACGGTGACGAAGAGGATAGATACAGCTGGTGGAGTTACCGCTTTGGTGCACGTGGTAAAAACGTTGGCTGGAGGATAGACTACTTTTTCATTAGTGAGGATCTGGCAGAAAATCTTGAAGATGCCTTTATACTTGATGATATAGGCGGTTCAGATCACTGCCCTGTAGGGATTAAAATCTCTATTTAAGCGGAAGCTAAAAAGTCAACTTTGACTTTATGCTTGTCAAGACCTAAAACCTCTTTGTCTTTTTCTCCACTTAGCAGCATTAAAAACTGAGAAAAACTGATAATGATCATATCAATCTCTCTACCTGATATAGAAGCTAGTTTGTCTTGATCTTTATCAAACAGACTGATAAGCTGCTCATCTTTTACTATTAAAAAATCTGCATTGTTATCTTTAGCATCTAGCAATATATCTGCGGCAATTGCTCTAAGAAGTTTTGTATTTTGCGTAAAATTTCTTTTTGGCATTTGTTCATGCTGCATATCTGTTTTTATAAACGTTGCCTTTGAATCTATTATATATTTTTCTATATTTAGGTCTTGGTCATCAGCATAGTATGCTATATTGAAATTCTCAAAATACTGTTTTATATCTACATTCTTTTGAGTGTTTGACTCTTCTTTAGATACTGATTCATCTTTTTTCATAAGCTTGTTAAAAAAACTGCTTAAGTATTTGTTTTGCGCTAAGAGAGGCTTTGTATGTTCACCTACAAGTTCAAATAGATATTCAACTTTTTCATCAACTGAATCATCGTAATTAAACATACGCTTTTTTGAAGAAGTATAGTTATATATACCGTTGTTTTCATCAGAAAGTATATTTAAAATAGCTTTTTTGTACTCAGGTTTGTTTTTGATAATATCATAAGCTATAAGTAGAGAATGATCGCCTATATAATCTCTGTTGTAGTTAATACTATTAGATGAATAGTAAAGCAGTTCAAGCTCTTTTTCATATTTAAGCAGTTCATCTTCTTTTAAAAACTGATTAAATCTATTTAGTTTGCCTAAGTAGTCATTTTTATCAATTATCAAATCGTTCTTAGCTCTGAATTTACTTATAGGTTCAATTTTTAAATCTTTACCAAGCTTGTTAATAACATTCTCTATTGACTCTCTTGAGTTTACAAATAGCTTATTTATTGAAACGTTGCAAGACTTTTCATAACCAATCTTTTCTAAAGAATTTATCGCATCAAGCAAATCCTCTACAGTATCATCCTCTTTAAACTTTATAGTGTATTGTTTATAGTACGGTAAATAATCCTGTTTATGGTTAAACTTATAAACTTCTATATTTAATTTATTATCCATTTTATTTTCCTAATTTAATAGCTAAAAAAATTTTATCGTTTAATACTTGAAAATCTTTAAAATCCATGAGCATTGAATTTATTTATGCATCGTGATAACGATGATTTAACTCTTTTGCATACTCTTTACACACATCTTCCGGTGTAGCATGTCCTCTGTACATCTTTAAGATAGCTTTTGTAAAATTTATAGAATACTCTACATAGTGACCTCTGTCTGCTTTCATTATTTTGTCCAAAATCATATACATCTGTTCGTAAGTCTTTAAATCTTCTTTTTTTAATCTATCTAAATTTTCCTGAGCAGTGAGAAGTTTAGTATCATTAAACTCACCTCTCTCATTTCTTGTCTTACGCTCTTCTACATAATCTTTTAAATCTTTTCTATTAACGATATAGTCTGTAAAAAGTTCAACTAGTGTCATCTTATTAACTCCCTCTTATCTAACTTCATTACATTATACAATTGAAAAGTAGCAACAACGTAGCATTATTTTTGTTTTCTAAAGAAACTTCACTTACGCTTGTTTTCTGAAGAAACTGCGCTTATGCTTGTTTTGGTCTAAAAGCTTTTATAACTTCCTCATTTGTTTCAATGTACGGACCTTCAATAAGGTCAATACAATAAGGTACTGCAGGAAACACTGCATCTAAACACTCACGAATAGATTTTGGCTTTCCAGGTAAGTTTATAATTAAACTTTTTCCTCTTATTCCGGCAGTTTGTCTTGATAAAATAGCAGTCGGTACATACTGCAAGCTTACTTGACGCATTAATTCACCAAAACCAGGCATCATTTTCTGACACACATTTTCTGTAGCTTCAGGTGTTACATCTCTTAGAGCAGGACCTGTACCGCCTGTTGTTACAACCAAACAACATCCCTCTTTATCACATAACTCTTTCATTGTAGCTTCGATCTCATCTTGCTCATCAGGAATACATCTGTATACAATTTCAAACTCACTTATTAGATAATCTTTCATTGTATCTTGTATAGCTACACCGCTAATATCATCATAAATACCTTTACTAGCTCTGTCACTGGCAGTTATTACGCCTATTTTTATATCACTCATATTCTCTCCGGTAAAATTAATTCAATTGTAAAAAGTGGTTTGCATCTTTTATATATGTAACTGTAGCTACATTTTTAAAAAACTCTTTTGCAGCTTCTGCATCTACTATAGCATCTTCACCGCCTAAATATACCTCAATATTTATACCTTTTTTGACTAAGGCATTTAAAGCTTCTAGTTCCCATTCATAATCCAACAACTCTTCAAGCTCATCTATAACGGTAGTTGAACGCTCAACTATTTTTTTCTCATAAGGATAAAAGCAAGAGTTTAAAAACTGATTTAGATACACATCTTCATTTTTTCTATAAGCGATAAGCTGAAGGCGCTTAAACTTTGCATCTTTGCTTTGAAAAAAGGCAGGAGAAAGAAGTTGTAATGTATCTACCCTATTCCCGTTTACTATCTGTTTTTGTACAAAATCCAAAGCTTTTATAGCACCATATGAAAAACCGCAAACAGTATAGTCACTTTTTTTTATGTAATCTTCAAAAAGATACTCTTCATTTTGCAGAGAAAAACCACTAAAGAACTTCATCTATATACTCTTTAACACGTTTTTTCGTAATGCTTTCAAACTCATTTAGATCAGCTTCAATCTTTTGAATAACTTTTGATAATGATGAAATAAGTTTAGAAGTATCATCATATAAAGCATTCATTACATTTTCTTTTTCATTCTCTTTTGGATATATATTTTCACCCATAGAATATTCAGTAATCATTTTTTCTACTAACTCTTTAGCTTCATCCAAGTCTTGTTTTGCGCTACTTGAATGCTCATTATACTTCATAGAACAAGCTACAACACCGGCTAAAAGCATTTTAACTCTGTTTTGAAGTTCATGCTTAATAAAAGGTTCATTTGTAGCAGGAGTTAATCTCTCATTACTTAAAATCAATTTCTCAAAAGGTATGTCAAAATATGTAGCTACCATTACTTTTGCAGCCTGATATGTAACACGATACATTTTTTGCTTCTCACTAAGTATTTGAAGCTTTTTCTTTCCAAATACAACTTTGTCTTTTACCTGTTCAAAATGCTCCTGTGTAACTTGCATATCTTTTTGACGAATCGATAATAGTGCAGCTTCATTTACAAGTGCTGCTAGTGATGCACCGTTAAATCCAACAGTCATATTTGCTATAACAGATACATCTAATGAATGAGGTACCTTATCAAGATACTTTGAAAGTATAGATGCACGCTCAATTTTTGTAGGTAGTTCTACAAATATACGTCTATCAAAACGCCCTGCACGAAGAAGTGCTTCATCTAATACATCTATCTTATTTGTAGCTGCGACAACTATAACACCGCTTGAAGCTTCAAACCCATCCATCTCAGTCAACAGTTGATTTAGTGTAGCTTCACGTTCATCATTTCTTTGCCCGTCTCGTTTTTTTCCAACTGCATCTATCTCATCAATAAAAATTATTGAAGGAGCATTTCTTTTTGCAGCTTCAAAAAGCTCGTGTACGCGTTTTGCCCCCATACCTACGTATATTTGAACAAAAGATGCACCGCTTTGATAAAAAAATGGAACATCCGCTTCACTTGCAACTGCTTTTGCAATCATAGTTTTACCAACACCTGGAGGTCCCACAAGTAAAACACCACGAGGTAGACGTGCACCAAAGCTTTTGTAACGCTTTGGATTTTTCATAAAGTCAATGATCTCTTCTAACTCTACTTTAACATCACTAATCCCGCCTATATCATCAAAGCTTACATCACTTTTAATAGATTCTACAACCATACTTTGATTTGTACCAATTGGAGCCGATGATTGTTTAAGAGTAGGAAGATCTTTATTTATTTGCTTTAATAAATATCTAATACCAATTGATCCAAGACCAAGAAGAATAACCAATAAAAACAGATATAAAACTATATTGCTCTCACTCCCAACTTCAACTGTATAACCTTCAAACATAGCAGGATTTACTTGAGATGAAGCAATTTTATAAATACCGTGTTCTGTTTTTAAATAAACAAACTCTTTAGTAGCTGTTACACTCTCAACACTCTTATTAGATAGGATCTTTTTAGCTTCAACTAGAGTAATAACCTCAGAGTTATCTCTAAAAATCGCAAATAAAACTAAAACAACAATAAAAAAAGAGGATACGTAAAGTGCAATTCTATTTGTTTTAAAGTTCGGCATAGTTATTTCCTTTCTTGATCTCATATTTTTCTATATCTATCCAGTTACCTAACATATCTTCATCTGACTTTAGAAGAAGTTTATTAAAGAACTGATCAAACCCTTGATAGAGACCTTCTTCTCTTTGACTCTCAATCAACACTTCAAGGTTTACATTATGCTTTTGTCTAAAATCATAATTTTTTTGCTCAATAATAGCTTCTATCTCATGTAGTCTTTCTTTAGCAATTTTGCCATTTATTTCTGGCTTCATTATGGCAGAAGGTGTCCCATCACGCTTAGAATATGTAAAAGCATGTAGATGTGTTAAAGGTAAATTGTTTAAATTTTCTATAGCTTCATTCCAAATTTCCTGAGTCTCACCAGGGTGTCCTGTAATAAAATCAGTCCCTATTGCAAAACCTTTATCAGATAAAAATTCAAACAATTCTCTGTCTTGCTTATAGACATTTCTTCTATTCATAATTTTTAGCATCTTAGGCGATGTATGTTGCAAAGCTATATGAAGATGTTTCTCTAACCAAGGCTCATCTAAAATCTCTTTAAATTCATCTGTAATTTGAATAGGCTCTACACTGCCCAGACGTATACGTCTAACTCCACGAATCTGAGATATACGCTTCATTAGTTTTGCCATAGACGAGTTGTTGCCTTTTCCATAGCTACCTACATTTGTACCTGTAAGTATAAATTCTCCAAAACCATTAAGTGCAAGACGTGAGATTTGTTCTAAGATCTTATCTTCATTCATACTTCTTGCATCACCACGAACAAATGGAATTATGCAGTATGAACAACGAAAGTCACAGCCTTCTTGAACTTTTATAAACGCTCTACTCTTTCCTACAAAATCATCTACTATTGCGTTATCAATATGATTTAGATCACCTGGATTATAGTATGGGTTCTCTGCTGAGAGCAGACTATCTATCTTTAATTTCTCACTTTGACCGAAAACTCCGTGAACACGACCAGATGAGAGTAAACTCTCACCCTTCGTATGAGCTCCACATCCAGTTAAAAATATTTTTGCATTTGATGTTTTTTCTATATGCGATATATAAGTTCTAACATGAGAATCAGCTCCGTTTGTTACGGTACACGAGTTTATAACTATTGCATCTGCTTCATCTTCATTTTTAGTAACTTCATACTCTTTTAGTGCAGAGATCATCACTTGTGAATCATAAAGATTTGTGCGACAACCGAATGTTTTAAAGTAAACTTTTTTCATTTTACTGACTTACCGTACCTTCATCACTAGCTACCGGCATTATTGGTTTATCTTTAGCCGAAGCTTCTAAATGTAGCATTTGAGTTGGGTAAGCAATTGTAATGTCGTCTTCTTGATTAAATGCATCTATAATCTCCGTACTAATAACACTTCTAAGTGTTAAAGTAGCATATGCATTTGTTAAATACCAAGCTTCCAAGTTTATACCGTTACTTTCTATAAAAGAGAAAATTCTAGGTTCTACACTTGTGTTTTTTAAACTGTAGTGGTGTCTAAGTTTATTTAACTGTTTTCTTGTAATATCCGTATAACCTTTTGAGTATTTTTTCGTTATATCTTTAATTATACTCATCGCTTTTTTGTGATTGGATTCAAAAGTGATAGTTATTTTAACACCATCCCATACCGTCTTTAATGATGAGTGTGTATAGTTTGCTATCATTCTTGTGAAAATGTAGTTATTAGGTATAAATATAATCCTACCTGCACGTCTATTATGCATAACTGATGTAAGCGTAATATCTTCCATGATAGTCATACGCATAGGTGATATATCAAGAACATCTCCAACATACAACATACCATCCATATCTACTCTGATTCTATCACCTACATGTATACTTCCACCAAATACGATAACCAACCATCCTAGAATAGACATAAACCAGTCTTTCATAGCGATGGCGATACCGGCTGACGCAAAACCTAAAATAGTTACAAGATAACTTGCATTCTCAATGTAGTTAAAAAATACAATTAAGATGATCAGTGTGAAATTACTGAAGTTTATAGCTTTATTAGCCATATAGAAACGTTCGTTGTCTGTAAAATATTTTTTTAGTGCTAGTTTTAATAAAAAGAAAATTACAAATACAATAGAAACCAATATACCGATTTTGATTAGCTTATATACTTGTTGTTCAATCTCTTGGTTAATATTTAGCTCTAAAACTTCTAATCTTCTTTCATACACCTCTACTGCAGCTGATATTGTACTAAGTGCATTTTTAAAACGTTCAAGCTGTTTTTGTTTAGTTACAGCCTGAGCTAAATATGTTTTTTCTTTATCAAGTTTTTCAATAGATTTATATATTTCACTCTCACGCTCTAGCAGTTTAATAAGCTTCGTTAACTCCTGCTTGTTATTCATATATGCATCAAAATCAGAATTAGCTTTTTTGATGTATGAAATACCTGTAAATATATCAAAAGGGTTTGATATCTGAGGTGCATCATCGATTTCAGGAGGAGTAATAAGTTCAGAAAAAGGTGTAGAGTAGCTGTCTTTTAACTGAGATACTTGAGCAGCTAATATTTTTTCTTTTGCTTCTAATGCTCTAAGTTCCTCTTTTGCAGCTTGATCTTTTTTCTTTTTAGATAAAAATGTAATTCTTTGTCTAATATCATCCAAATTCGACTTAACTTCTAAAGCTGTAAGATAAGTAGCATAACTTTTAGTCCAAACTTTTTCTTTTGAAATTTCAATATCCAAACTGTCTAAAAGAGCAAAATATTTTGCTATTTTGATGTTATTAGCTTCTTGAGTATTTACTTCATTTGTATAATCACCGCTTTGAGAATATTCTTCGATAACATTCGCATCTTTATTTTCAGCTGCAAAAGTTGATATTACGGAAAAAAAGATAAATGAAAATACTAATAATTTTTTAACCATTATCTATCCTCAAATTTTTCTAAAACAGAAATAACTAAATTTTTTGAACACTCATCGCTAATAACTACATCACCGATACCTTTTGGAATGATAAAAGTTATTTTAGAGTCTGAGCTTTTTTTATCTAAAAAGAATGCATCATAAAACTTGTCTATATCTTTGATCTTATAATCAACCGGAAGATCATACTTCTCAAGCAAAAACTTAATTGCTACAGCTTCATCGTTGCTCATCAAATCCATTGAACAAGCCAGCTCATTAGCCATAACCATACCGATAGATACAGCTTCACCGTGTAGATATTTTTCATACTTTGTCTCGTTCTCTATAACATGCCCAAAAGTATGCCCGTAATTAAGAGCAGCTCTAATTCCCTGCTCTTTTTCATCTTTTGCTACAACTTCAGCTTTAGTTTTTACAGCTTTTGTAATAGCTTCGATCAAAGTCTCTTGATCTCTCATATCAGCATCTTGTAAAAATTCAAAAAACTCTTTGTTAAATGTCACGGCCATTTTTACAATCTCTGCAAAACCTGCACCAAATTCTCTTTTTGGAAGCGTTGTTAAAAAGTATGGATCGATATATACAGCTTGAGGCTGATGAAAAGCACCCACTAAATTTTTTCCGTATTTGTTGTTCATACCAGTTTTACCGCCTACACTGGCATCAACCTGAGATAAAAGAGTAGTAGGTATCTGTATAAAATCTATTCCGCGCTGATATATACTTGCAGCAAAACCTGTCATATCACCTATAACACCGCCGCCAAAAGCTATAAGAAGTGATTTTCTATTAAATTTATTTTCAAAAAGAGCATTTAGTATTTTATCTATACTCTCTTGATTTTTGTACTGTTCACCATCAGGCAATGTAACAATTACCAATTCTTTTGCACTAACTTTCTCTTTTAAATAGTCTAAATGCAAGTCAGAAACCGTTGTATTTGTAATAATTGCCACTTTTCTATCAAAATGTAGTTTTGGAAGTGTGTCTATTGTTATATCGTACGAATTGTCTATTGTTTTCTTAAGGGGAATATTTACCTGCATTATCTATCCAAACATAAAATTTATTATTTGATAGATAATACTTAAATTATGCTAATACTTTGCTAAATTACAATTGTACTGGTATAAAAATCTGATGATAATCGTCAAGTTTATGATAAAGTCTCTCACTATCTGTTGATAAAAAAGAATAATATGATTTTTTTGTCAACTTAAAAGTAAAAGGAAGAATATGTATAAAATCATCTTTTTGTCTTAGAACATTTATAGGATTTTCATTCTCTTTTATCACTTTAATGCTTTTAGAAAAGATGGTAGAAAGGTTATAATAGTGCTCTATTACCTGCTCTTTTTGAGCTTCATGTTCATTTTGATAATCATACAAGTTAATATTAAAACCCATTTGTTCTGAAATGTCATATATAGTTGTAGAAATTTTTTCAAGATCTCTGTTGTCACTTAAAATAAGTGCAGCATCTTTAACCGCAGAGAAAGATTTATCTGCCATTTTTAATACCGGTACATGAGATTCGTAAAGCATATTTCTTGTTTCTGTATGGTTAAATGTCTCTTTAGGCACAATCACAAGACCTACATGATAGTTTTGTATATCATCAAAAAAGCTAACATCTGTCGGAGTATTATCGTACTTTATATCGACTATAACATCTAAGCTCACCTGCTCTTTAATATGTTGAATAATATCTATATCACTTGGATTTACAACTCTTATAATTAAGTTATGGTTGAATTTTTTATGTATAAAAATTGAACGTCTGATCAGCTCTTTAATAGTCTCTTTATTTGAGAGATCCATATCTAAATATAGATAAATATTTGAGCCAAAAGGTTCAGGAAATTGACCAAGCTCACGTTTAATAGCACGATAAACAGATTTTAAAACTGCCGGCTGACCTACTAAAACAAGCAAGTCGTTTGGCTGTATCATACGTCTGCGTGAAGGCATTAAAAGTTTTCTGTTTCTATACATAGCAACTATACGCCAGTCTTTTTGCTCAATTACTCCAATATGTCTGTATACAAAAGAGCTTCCAAACGGAACTAGTACTTCCATAATTTCACCCTCGCCTATACCGACATTTTGTGCAATTACAGGAACGTTTGGAAGATAGTCAATCAACCTTGAAGCAACTATCTCTTTTGAATCAACAAGTACAGTGTCAGGGTCAGTATTTTCGATACCCCAGCTGTCAAGTAAAATTATCCTAACTTTGCTCTTTAGGGATCTTATATTTTTTAGTGTGTATTTTGCTTCTGTTTCATCATCCATTAATATGATAACTTGTACAAAGTCCATTTTTAAAATATTTGCCAACTTATGAAGACTTGTAGGATCAAATTCGAAAAACTTAAAGCGAGCAGGATTATACTCTTCATACTCGACCGCTTTAGTTTCTACAACATAATATATGTTTTCTGATGTATGTGTTTGGATAACCCTGTTTACAAAGTGCTTTCCAATATCACCATCACTTATTATTAATATTTTTTTCACTTTATACTTACTTTTTTTGTGAGTATTATATCATTAAATCTATCTTTGATGAAATTATCTTTTTTGAACGTCTTTTAGTTTTATCCACATTTGTGATTCAGACCTTACCCAAACTTTATTTATAAAAAAACCGGTTATTTTTACCCAGCCGTCACTTTTTTTATTTGATGTAAAGGAGGTCTTGTTTTCCCATTCTTCAATAACTTTTCCATTTATAGAATCGTATATTTTTGCATTGTTTTTCAATCTGTATGTAGATGGGTTAGTATTTATAATTTTATGTGCATTAAATTTGTCTTTTAATACTAATTTTGGAAATTTATTTGGTTTATCAGTATCTATATCTTTGCAAACAGAAATTTTTACCTTTTCTACAACTTTATCTTTATTTTTTTGACTTTTATAAATAAATAGTTCATTTTCTTTGGCTTTTAAAAGTTTTTTATATTTATCCAGTTGCTTTTCAAGTTTTACTAACTTTGAATCAGTCTCTAAGTTTGTATCTTGACACTCTTGATATTTTACTCTTAACTTTGTAATATCTTCAACTATAGACTCTATTCTTTTTATCTCATCAGCATTTAAAAAACCAACTATTAAAATAAGCAAAAGAAAATATTTCAATCTAAACCCTTTTTAACTTTACACCCATCTCAACATGATTAGTATATGGAAACTGATCAAATAAAGCCATATCAACTATCTTATGTGTTTTGCATAAAACTTCCAAGTTACGTACCAATGTCTCAGGATTACAAGAAATATAAATAATATTATCCTGTCTTGCACTAAACTCACAAGAAGCCAAATCCATTCCACTTCTAGGAGGATCTACGAAAATTGTATTTATACTATAATCATTTATATCGATATCTTTCATTCTTCTAAATTCTCGTACACCATCAAGCGCCTGAACAAACTCTTCAACACTCATACGTACAAATTCTATATTATCTACATCATTAAGCGCCATATTGCTTTTTGCTGCATTTATAGATGACTTCGAGATCTCGGTTGCAAGTACTTTATTAAATCTGTTGGCAAAAGGTATTGTGAAATTTCCTGCACCGCAATAAAGTTCTAACAGATCGCTGTCTGTATCTTCAAGTGAAGATATAGCCCACTCTATCATCTGCTCATTAACTTTTGCGTTTGGCTGAGTAAAACTGTTTTCTATATAGTTAAACTTATAAACTTCATTATTTATATTTAAATTCTCAGTTATATAATCTTGTCCGATCACCAGCTTTTGTTTACGGCTTCTTCCTATTATGTATATACCGAGCTCATTTGCAATCTTCTGTGCTAAAGATTTCCATTCGTCATCGAGTTTTCTGTGATATAGTAAAGATACTACCATCTCGCCGTTTTGAGAGCTTAAAAAGTCTGCTCCAAATAGTTTAAAACCAATACCAAATTCTTTTATCTTATCTAAAAGTTTTGGCATTATAGATTGAATATGTTCGCTTACTTGTGGACATTCTTCTATTAAGACCACACCTTTATGTTCCAAATGATTCATAGCATAATGGATCTCATCTTCTACATGCCATATTTTAAACTCTGCACGTGAGCGGTAATTTTGTGTTGGAGATCTGTATATTTTTATATCTGAGTTATAAAAAGCACCAAATCTTTCTTGATTGATTTTTAATTTCTGATCTAATTGTGCTTCATATCCATCTGCATATATTTTACATGAACCACATTCGCCAAAATGTTTACATTCCAAAGTTATTCTCCTATTTTATTGAGGCTATGAGGTTTCCGATAAGTAAGTTCCATCCATCTATAAGGACAAAGACAAGTATCTTAAATGGCAGAGATATCATAACAGGTGGGAGCATCATCATACCCATTGACATAAGGATAGATGCAACAACCATATCTATTACCAAAAACGGTAAGAATAGTAAAAAACCTATTTCAAAGGCTGTTTTTAACTCACTTATTACAAAGGCAGGTATCACTACAGAAAGTGGTACATCGGCTACGCTTTGCGGATTTTCCATCTCCCTAATTCTAAAAAAAAGAGCTAAGTCTTTCTCTCTTGTGTTTCTAATCATAAAGTTTTTAAACGGGAGTGCCGTTTTGTCAAAAGCCTCTTCATAGCCGATCTTCTCTTCTACATATGGCTTTATACCTTGCTCGTATGCTTTTGTACCAACCGGTTCCATCACAAAAAAAGTAAGTATCATAGCAAGCATTACTAAAACCTGTGTAGGTGGAACTTGCTGTGTACCCAAAGCTTGACGTAAAAAACCAAACACAATAACAAATCTTGTAAATGTTGTCATAACAAGCACCATAGATGGTGCTAAAAATAAAAGTGTAAGTACAACTAATACATTTAATGAACTAACTAACTGCTGCGGCGTATCAGGAGAAGCCAAGTTGAAATTCATAGTAGGTATAGTTACAGCCTCAGCTCCTAAAATTGAAACTAAAGCCAATAAAGAAAAGATTATTCTAATCATTATTAAGACGCGGCCTTATCTAATACTGATCTTTTAACTTTTGCCTCATTTTCATTTTTAGAGCCGTAAAAATGTATCTCAACACGACGGTTTTTTTCTCTACCGCTTTTTGTTTCGTTAGTAGCTTTTGGCGTAAACTCTGCAAAACCTGCTGCACTGATACGTTTTGGATCTACACCGTCAAGTATTAACTCTTGAAGTACAGATATACCCCTTGCAGATGATAGTTCCCAGTTGTCTTTATATGGAGAGTTCTTACTAGGCGGAATATTATCTGTATGACCTTGTACACTGATCTTTACTGTATTTGGCATCTCACCTATCAAAAGAGCTATACGTTTTAAAAACAGTAATGCATCTTCATTATATATAGTTGCACTTCCTGGTTTAAAAAGAAGCGATGATGGAAGTTCTATCTTGAACCCTTCTTGAGCTTCTTCCATAGTTATAGTAGGGCCATGACCCTTTTCCATCATCTCATTTGCATCTATAACAGCTTGAGTTACCTTATTTACCTGTTGTGAAGTTTCATCTCTAGCTTCAATAGGTGTAGACTCTTGAATACGCTGTTTTGATATTTCAGTTTTTATACCGCCCTCAAGTACACTCATAGCACCTGAAAGAGATCCAATTGCCTCAGAAATTTTCTTAGCATCCATACTTGACATTGATAATAACAAAACGAAAAAACATAAAAGCAGAGACATAAGATCTCCAAATGCGGCTAACCAAGCCGGCAAACATTTTTCACATTCTGGACACTTTTTTCTTGCCATTATTAAATACTGCTTTCTCTATGTTCTGGTGGAAGATAAGCTAACAGTTTGGCTTCAAGATCTCTTGGTGCATCTCCATCTTGAATAGACATAATTCCAGTTAATACTATCTCTTTAATAAGCATCTCATCTGAACTTCTAATATCAAGTATATTTGCCACTGGAGTACCAAGTACATTTCCGATAATAGCACCATACATTGTTGTAAGTAAAGCAACCGCCATTGATGGTCCGATTGCTGAAGGATCAGCCATATTTAAAAGCATTGCAACAAGACCTATAAGTGTACCGATCATACCAAATGCACCTGCAATCCCAGCCCAAGTTGAAAATATTGAAGAGTGTGCTTTGTGACGAGCCCCAGTTTGCTCCATCTCTATCTCTAAAAGAGTACGGATTGTGTCAGGTTCACTTCCATCAATTGCCATTGAAAGACCTTTTCTTAAAAAGTCGTTTGATTCATTGTTAGCATCACCCTCTAATGCTAACAATCCGTCTTTTCTGGCTTTTGATGAATAAGCTACAAGCTTTTTTATAAGTTCTGCAACATCCTCTTCAGGCGGTTTTACAGCGATCATAAAAACTTTCATAAATTTTTTCATCTGCACCGGTTTAAATGCGATCATCAGTGCTCCCATAGAACCACCGATAACAATTAATACAGATGGAATATCGATATATGCTCCAATACCAACACCCATAGCCATCGCACCTGCTAGAAGCGCGAGAATTAACACTAAACCAATGACTGTACCTAAATCCATATAATAGCCTCTATGAAAAATAATTCTCTTATAATACCACTTTACTTTAAAATTATCTCTTAAATGTTAAAATTCTATCACTAAAAAATTATAAAGAAGTTATAAAATGGATAAAAACAATATCAGTATAGTGATCCTAGCGGCTGGTCAAGGTAGTCGTATGAAGTCAAATAAAGCAAAAGTTTTACATAATATTTGTGGCAAACCTATGTTATATCATATTATAAAAGCTTCAAAAGAGATCAGTAACGATATATCTGTTGTTATTGCACACCAAAAAGAAAAAGTTCAACAAGAGATGGAGAATTTTTTTACTGATATTCACTTTGTAGTTCAAGATGCAGACAACTTTCCAGGCACTGGCGGTGCTATGAAAAACGTAAAACCAAAGAACGAAAAAGTGTTAGTTTTAAACGGTGATATGCCACTCATAAATGCTGATTCACTTCAAGGTTTTATAGATACCGATGCAGACATTATAATGTCTGTTTTTGATCTGCAAAACCCTGATGGATACGGACGTGTAAAAATTGAAAGTGGAGAAGTTCAATATATAGTAGAACAAAAAGATGCTGATGCTGATGAATTAAAAATATCAACAGTAAATGCTGGAATATACGCATTTTCTAAAGATGTTATTGATAAATATATCCCACTTTTAAATAATGACAATGCTCAAGAGGAGTACTACTTAACAGATGTAATCTCTATGGCAAAAAAAGACTCTTTGGTGATCAAACCTTTAATTGTTGATGAAGAGTATTTTAAAGGTGTTAACTCTAAAAAAGATTTGAGTGATTCTGAAATTATTATGCAAGACAGAATAAAAACACACTGGATGATGCAAGGTGTTATTATGCAGCTTCCTTCAACTATTTATATAGAAGAGAGTGTTACATTTGAGGGTGAGTGTATAGTTGAAAATGGATGCCGTATAACTGGAGATACACTTATAAGTAACGTACATATAAAATCAGGCTCTGTTGTAGAAGATTCTGTTGTTAAAAATTCAGACATTGGACCACTTGCACATATTCGCCCTGCTTCATATATAGAAGATACTCATATCGGTAACTTTGTTGAAGTTAAAAAAAGCTCTCTAAAAGGTGTTAAGGCAGGACATTTAAGCTACCTTGGTGATGCTCAGATAGATGAAGGCACAAATATAGGTGCAGGAACAATTACATGTAACTATGACGGTATAAATAAATACAAAACTATTATAGGTAAAAATGTATTTATAGGAAGCGATTCTCAACTTGTAGCGCCTGTAACTATAGAAGATGATGTTATGATAGCAGCTGGTACAACTGTTACAAATGACAAAATAGAAAAAGGTGCTTTAGCTATCAGCAGAAACAAAGTGAAAATTGTAAAAGATTTCTACTATAAGTTTTTTGGAAAAAAATAAGGATTTAATATGCTTATACCTACTACTTTACTAAAAGATAAAAAAATACTTTTAGGTGTAACTGGTTCTATTGCAATCTATAAGTCATTAGAGCTTATAAGACTACTTACAAAAGCCGGAGCTGAAGTTAGAGTTGTGATGACTGCTAGCGCTAAAAAATTTGTAACTCCGCTTACTTTTGAGACGTTAACATCAAACAAAGTTCTTGATGACACAAATGAAGACTGGAGCAATGATTTTAATCATATAAAAATCGGCGAGTGGGCTGATCTATTTGTTATAGCTCCTGCGTCTGCAAACACGATTGCAAAACTTGCAAATGCTATAGCGGACAATATGCTCCTGCAAGCTGCCCTAGCCTATCCAAATAAGAAATTATTAGCACCATCAGCAAATACAAATATGCTTTATAATCCTATAACACAAGCAAATTTAAAAATGTTAGCACTTGCGAATTATGAGCTTATAGACACTCAAACAAAAGAGTTAGCTTGTAAAACTGAGGGTAACGGTGCTATGGCTGAGCCTATAGAGATATTTTGGCAATGTGCAAAAGCTTTGTTAAAAGATGAATTTTGGAGTGACAGACGTGTAATTGTAACTGGTGGTGGAACAGTAGAGAAGATAGATGACGTTAGATATATCTCAAACTACTCAAGCGGTAAAATGGCATCAGCTATGGCAACAGCACTTTACTGCAAAGGCGCGGATGTAAATCTAATCTCAACAAGACGTGAGAGTGATTTAGCAGAAGATATACATACAATCGATGTTTATGACAGTAGTGAAATGTTAGAATATTTAAGTGACTCTATCCGTATTGCAAAAAAAGGAAAGCTATCAAAAGCATCACTGATGGATTCTGAACAAATACATCTAATACAAAAAAAACCATATCTTTTTATGGCAGCAGCCGTTAGTGACTATATTCCAAAATTTGCACAAGAGGGAAAACTAAAAAAAGATGCTCTAGGTGATGAATGGAATCTAAAACTAACTCAGAATATAGATATTTTAAACTCAATAGATAAGACGGATATAACTACAGTAGGTTTTAAAGCGGAAATGGATTCTGAGAATGCACATAAAAATGCTACTAATATGCTTGATAGAAAAGAGTTGGATGCAGTTTGTCTAAATATTTTAAAGGACTCTAACAGCTTTGGAAGTGATACAAATAAAGTAGAATTTATAAAAGCCGACAAAATAGAGTCTATTGATCACGGTGATAAACTTAGTGTAGCATTTGAAATACTTGAACACGCAAAAAATATATAAAAAAGATATAATGTCAAAATGAATCAAGCAAAACATATAGCAATTATCATGGATGGAAACGGCAGATGGGCCGAGATGAAAGGTAAGAAGAGAGTTAAAGGGCATGAAGCTGGTTCTGAAGTTGTTCGTGAAATTACAGAGTTCTGTGCCGCTCATAATGACATTGAACGTCTGACTCTTTACGCTTTCTCAACTGAAAACTGGAAACGTCCGCGTCTTGAAGTTGAATATTTAATGAAACTTCTTGAAAAATATCTAAAAAATGAGCTTGAAACATATATAAAAAACAATATTCGTTTTGAACCAATCGGAGATTTAAGAGCTTTTTCAAAATCTCTGCAAAAAACTATAAACGAAGTTCAGCAAAAAACTGCACATTGTGACGGACTTGTACAGTCATTAGCCCTAAACTACGGTGCTAAAGACGAACTTCTTCGTGCTATAAACAATATAAAATGTTCTGAAAACGACATCACTGAAGAGATGCTTTTAAACGCTCTTGATTGTTCACACGATGTAGATCTTTTGATCCGTACAGGTGGTGATCACAGAATATCTAACTTTTTATTATGGCAGTTAGCATATGCGGAATTGTTTTTTTGTGACACATTGTGGCCTGATTTTTCATCTAAAGAGCTGGAAAAAATTATCAAAGAATTTAAAAAAATTGAGAGACGCTTTGGAGGTCTAAAATGATTGAGCTTATTTTAATATTTATATTTGGAATTGTTTTTGGTTCTTTTTTGAATGTAGTAATACTTAGAGTACCAAATAACGAAAGTGTTATATTCAATGCCTCACACTGCTACTCTTGCGACAATAAATTAAAACCTTGGCACAATATTCCTTTATTTTCATGGATTTTCTTAGGTGGGAAGTGTGCATATTGCCAGAGTAAAATATCAAAACAATATCCAATAATAGAACTTGTTTCAGGTCTATTATTTGTAGCATTAGCGCAAAAACTAACTATCTCTATTCCAACAATATTTATATACCTTAGTTTTACAATGCTATTAGCACTATCTATGATAGATTTTAAATACAAGATGGTACCAGATTCATTAAACCTTTTAGCTATACTTTTTGCGATTATAGGTGTGTGGAGTATTAGCAGTCTTATTGAGAACTTTACAAATGCTCTGCTAGTTGCAGGAGGATTTACACTTCTTAGATTTGCACTCTCTTATATATTAACCTCATTAGCCAGAATAGAAGCAGATAAAACACTAACACCTTGGACAAAATACTATCAAAGATATCCGTACATTGAAGCTATGGGTGAAGGCGACATAATGGTAGCCGCAACAATGGGTGCACTACTAGGTGTTGAATTAGCTCTTGTAGCTATCTTTTTATCTGCTATATTAACACTGCCTATAATGGTAATGGTTCATAATAAAAGTGCAGAAGAACAACGTGTACCTTTTGTACCATTTTTAGCACTTGCAACATTTATAGTTTATATTTATGATTCACCTATTATGAGATATATAGAGGCAAATTACTAACGAATGAAAATACTCCAAAAATATATCTTAAGTCATTTATCTGTACTCTTTTTATCGGTATTTTTACCGCTGTTTGCCATAGCATCTGTTATATTTTTAATTAAACTAGCTACTTTTACGGCTGTTGTAAAACTAACAATATGGGAGATGACGAAAATGTATATTTTCGTACTTCCTGAGGTATTCTTCTTTACTCTTCCGTTTTCTTTTTTTATAGCAGCTACACTAACACTTTTTAAACTATCAAACGATAATGAGATTATTGTATTTTTCTCACTCGGTATACATCCGAATTTTATTATCAAAACTTTGCTAAAACCGGCTGCGCTACTAGGTGTACTGTTATTTTTAAACTTTTTCGTGCTTTACCCGCATGCAAAAACTCTATCTAAAAACTTTTTTGCATATAAAAAATCACAGGCAAAATTTAACCTCTCAGCATCAGAATTTGGACATAAATTCGGAGACTGGCTACTTTATATAGGTAAAAGCAATCCTGATGAGACTTTTGAGGATGTATTCTTATTTAAAAAGAACCAAAAAAACAACGAAGAAGTTTTAATTAGTGCTAAAAAAGCAGAAATTATCAATGAAACAAACCTGCTTAGACTAAAGCTGACAGACGGTGAAGGATACAGCTATAAAAATGACAAGTTTTCCCAAATAAACTTTGAAAAGATGTTTATTAACAGTTCCCTTACAACTGATCTTGTAAAATACGAAACACCTATTGAATACTGGCAGTCAGATTTTGATATTGGTAGAAAATATAAAACATTTATTACAGATACTTTAATGAGTTTTTTCCCTATGATGTCACTTTTTTTAGCTGCTACTATAGGTATAGTTCATGTTAGACATAATAAAGGGAAAGCTTATTTATATATGTTTTTGGGGATCATCATATTCTATGAAGCTATACAGCTTTTATGGGTACCACTTTTCTTTTATGCGATCCCTGTTATTGCTATAAGCTGGTTGAGTGCTACATATATACTATATAGAAAAGTAATTGTTTCAAAGTTTTAGAAATGCGCGCCCTTTTAACATGTTCATACAACGGTACTCATTTTTTAGGTTCACAAACCCAGAGTGAAACTAAAAATACTGTATTTGGTCAAATTGAGCACGTTTTAAACGAGATCAACATCACTTCAAAACCGCAACCAAGCGGACGCACAGACAAAGGCGTACATGCAAGCGGACAAACTTTTCATATAGATCTGCCTGAGTTTTGGACTGATCTTAAAAAGCTCAAACGCATTCTAAATGAGATGCTTCCAAACTCAATAAAAATACTAACCATAAAAGAAGTAGATGAAGAGTTTCATGCAAGATATTCAGCTAAAAGCAGAGTCTACCGTTACCTTATAAAAACTACTTATTCAAACCCTTTTGAAGATGACTTTATAAGCTTTTACAAAGATGTTAACTTTGAAGAGATTCAAAAGAAGATGCCAGTTTTTGTAGGTGAATATGATTTTAAGCAGTTTATGAAAACAGGTAGTGATACAGGCTCGACTGTTAGAGAGATTTATAGGTCTTTTGCATATAAACACAAAGGTCTAATAGTTTTAAACTTTGAAGCCAACGGCTTTTTAAGAAGCCAAATCCGTCTTATGGTCGGAGCGCTTTTAAAACTCAGCGAGTCTGAAATAAAAGAGCAGCTAGAATGTACAAAGCAGCATAAGATCAAACCCGCACTTGCAAACGGACTATACCTAGCCAAGATAAAGTATTAAGCGTTTTTATAAGTTGTTTTAAGTTCAAAAACACTACCATATCTTATGAAGATTATCCACTTTAGCGACACCCATTTAGGGTTTAACGACTTAGAAGTTTTAAACGATGAAAATATCAACCAAAGAGAGGCTGACTTTTACGATGCTTTCAAACAAGTTGTTGAAAATATAAAACTTACTAAACCTGACTATATCATCCATACAGGTGATCTCTTTCACCGCTCATCTCCCTCTAACCGTGCCATAACTTTTGCGCTTGAGCAATTTAAAATAATAGACTCGCTAAACATCCCGTTTATCATAATAGCAGGTAATCACTCAACACCAAGAACAAATCTGAGCTCGCCAATTTTAAAAATTTTCAACTCTTTTAAAAACATACATACATCATACAATCAGGTATACAAAAAGATAGAGTTTAAAGATGTAGCGTTTCACACCCTGCCCCATATGAATGATGAAACAAAAGCACTACCACAAATAGAGCTTTGTGAGAAAAGCATAGACGAGAATAGAAAAAACATTATGATGATGCACTGCTCTGTAGGGGCTCATTACTTGATGCAAGAATTTGGGGAGTGGGTATACCCAAAAGATAAAGAGTATCTATTTGAAAAAATGGACTATGTAGCTCTTGGGCATTGGCACGGCTTTGGTCAGGTCGGTAAACATGAGAATGTATACTACAGCGGATCAACAGAGAGGACAAGTCTGAATGATAAGAGAAATTCAAAAGGCTACATTGAGCTAACTTTAAATGAAGAAGACTCTTTATTTGGCGCTTTGGAAGTTGAATACAAAGAGATCAATATACGTCCTTTCATCACTAAAGAGATAGACTGTGAGGATTATGAAAATTCACTTGCATCTCTTGATACTAGTGACACTAAAGATGCTATCGTAGAGGTTAAGCTAAAAAACCTCTCTTCTATGCAATCTATTGAGATTCAAAACTCTGATATAAAAGAGCGTTTCAGCGAAGCTATGAGTGTCAATATAAAAAGAGAGTTTAAAAGCTCTGCAAATGATAACAGCGTAGAGGGTGTTGAAGCACAAAGTATTGAAGAGTTCTTTTTAGAACATATAAAAGAAGGCGCTGAAGATAAAGAGTACGACAGACTTAAGAACAAAGTTCAAGAGCTGTTTGCAAGCTATGAAGAGGTTTCAGATGATACTAACTAGACTACATCTTGAAAACTTTAAAAAATATACCTCGTACGATATAGATTTCGGTGAGGGACTCATTGGGATCATAGGTAAAAACGGAAGTGGAAAATCTACAATATTTGAAGCTATACTTTTTTCCCTTTACGGTGAAGCTAAAAAACGTGGAAACAAAGAGCTGCTTAGAAACAGCTATTCATCTGAAAAAGACGCAGTAGTGGTTGAGCTAGTATTTGAGTTTGAATCTACAGAGTATAAAGTTGTAAGAGAGTTTCGAGGAAAAGCTATGAGTGCAAATGCAAAGCTCTTTAAAAATGGTGAACTTACTACAACTGGAGCTAAAGAGGTAACAACTGCTATTATAAAACTAACGGGTATGAGTAAAGATGCTTTTATGCATACACTCTTTGCATCTCAAAAAGAGCTAACAAGCCTAAGCAGCCTTAAAAACGAAGATCGTAAAAAGATGATCCGCCGTCTTTTGGGACTGGAGAAAATAGACTTTGTAGAAAAAGAGCTGATCGATAAAAGCCGTACTTTAAAAAAAGAGATAGACGCTTTTAGAGAGGTGCTTCTAAGTGATGACGAGATCAAAACAAAACAAGAGCAGATCAAACAAAACCAAGATAAAAAACATCAGCTGATCAAAGATGAGCAAAACAAAACTAAAGAGCTTATAATCCTAAAAGACAAAGAGTCACTAATAAAAAAAGAGCTGGACGTTTTTGTAAAAACAAAAGAGCAAAAACAAAAACTACAAGCCGGACTTGATCTTATAAAAAGCAACAAAAGCATAGAACTGCTAAATGAGACAAAACTAATTGCCGAGGTACACGAACTAGAACACAAAAAAGAATCTCTTATTTCACTTGAAGGTGCAAAAAAAGAGTATCTTAGTCTGCAAGAAGATTTGAAAAACCAAGAGAAACTAAAAGAGCACTACCTTAGACGTGAAGGTCTTCAAAAAGAACAAGACCAACTAAGAGATCAATATAAAAAAGCCAAAGAAGATATACACACACTTGAAAAAGAGTGTGAAATGTTCGAACAATACAGCTTTGATCACAAGAACTTAGAACAAGAACTCTCGATCAGACAAGACGATATAGAGGCTAAACATACGATAGAGAAAGAGATCCAAATAGAGGTAGGTTCAGAGCAAAGAATTATAGATGAGACAAATGCCAAAATAAAAGCCCTAGAAAAGCTCGGAAGTGAATCTGAATGTCCAATATGCACAAGACCGCTTTTAGAAGAATACGACAATGTTATAAGCTCTTTAAACGCTATAGTCCAAGGGACTCATCAAAAAAAGATCGATGAGCTTAATAAACAGCTAAAAAATGTCACAGATCAAAAAACAAAACTAATAGATGAGAAAAAAGTAAAAGAGAAAGAGTTTGCAGAACTAAGTAAAAAACTCAACATCATAGAGAGCAAACAAAAAGATCTGACAAACGCAAAAGAGCACTTTAAACAAGTAGAACTCAAAGGACTAAAAAACAAAGAAGAGCTAAAAGAGTTAGAGAACTACAGCTACGATCCTAAACTTCATACAAAAATGTTAAAAAGTTTTGATGAACTTTCTCATAAATACAAACATATATTGGCACTAGAAACTGAAACCAAGCGTTTGGACTCTGTAAAAAAAGATCTTGATAAGACACTTGCAAACATAAAAGATCTAGAACAAAAGTACAAAGAAAAAGAACAGCAATTCAGCAAAGTAAACTACGATGAAAACGCTCACAAACAAAAAGAGTCTGAACACTCTCAAGCTCTAAAAACAGTTGAAGAGCAAACAGAGCAAATACACAAAATCAAAGTTGAAGTAGCTTCAATAGAGGGAGAGATCAAAACAATTCAGAGCTCACTTGACAACAACGAAACCCAACTTAAAAAAGTACAAAGTAAAAAAGATGATCTTCAAGACTATGAGAAGATCAAAACAAGCCTAGCGGAGTTTAAAACACGTCTTAATTCCAAAGTAGCACCTAGAATATCTGCCATTGCATCTGAAATGTACGCGCGCATAACTAAAGGAAAATACCAACACATAGAGGTAAGCAACGACTTTGACTTTTTCATCTATGATGAGAGTAAAAAGTATCCGATCGAGAGATTCTCAGGCGGTGAAGTCGATCTTGCAAACTTGGTACTTCGCATAGCCATAAGTAAAACACTAACAGAGTTAAGCGGTGCAAGTTCTATAGGATTTTTAGCATTTGATGAAGTGTTTGGATCTCAAGACGAGGCAAGACGTATGGAGATACTAGAAGCGTTTCATACGATCAAAGAGCAGTACAGACAGATCTTTTTGATCAGCCATGAGATGGAGATCAAAGAGATGTTTGAGAGTGTTGTGGAGTTGTAAAATGATTAACCTAAAAATATCAGACATTACACAAGAAGATGTATCTGCAGTGGTAAATGCAGCAAACAGTTCACTTCTTGGTGGTGGCGGAGTTGATGGTGCCATTCACCGTGCAGGAGGCTCACAGATCCTTGAGCAGTGTAAAGAGATCAGAGCTACAACTTACAAAGACGGTCTGCCTACTGGTGAAGCTGTTGTGACAAGTGCAGGAGACATGAAAGCCAAGTATGTGATCCACACGGTAGGTCCCGTCTATCCCTCTTGCGCTGATCGTTGTGAAGAGCTGCTGACTAACTGCTACGTAAACTCTCTAAAAGTAGCTCGTAAGTTAGGATGTACATCCGTCTCTTTTCCTGCGATCTCTACAGGTATCTATGGCTATCCTAAAGATAAAGCGGCAAAAGTAGCCTACAAGGCAGTCCAGTCCTTTTTAGAAACAGACGACACTATGGAAGTGAACTTCGTATTTTCATCGCAAGCTAGTTACGAGATTTTTAAAAACTCTATATATAAATAAATATATAACAAATTGTGCTAAAATTGTTACATAACAAATAAGGTGGTTTTATGCGTGTATTATTATTGATCTTATCACTAAGTGTATATATGTTTGCAGATGATGCTGTGTCTTATTTTAAAGAGTCTGATAAAAATGAACTTTTATGTCATGTCGGTCAACACTCATTTAAAATGATCTCCCATAAAAATGCTACTATTGAGCATATAAACGGTCACTATTATTTTAAACTGATTGATGAGAATTTCTACTTTTTATCTAATGCATGTCAGCCGCTTAGTAAAAAGCAAGGTATTATTTTTTAAATCTGTATGAACAACATAAGTAAAACTCTCCATGAGAATGAATCGATATTAGCACAAGCAGAGATTTCAAGAACTTTTTATACATCTATTGCCCTGCTTTATATGCTTGGATTTACACTGCTTTTTATAGGTTACGAGTACGAGATCGGAGTTATTGGAGCGGTTTTAGTTATACGCACGTTTTATGTAAACATGCAAGAGATCAAAGAAAAAGCTTCATACCACTGTCTTCTTACCGAACAAAGACTGATCATACTAAAAGGTCATAAGGTAAAAGAGATATACCCGATTAACCTTGAAGATATAAGAACCATATATATAAAACCAATTAACCAGACGCTAAAAGATGTACTAGATGTTGGAACATTAGAAGTTATAACTACATACGGCGGTCGCTATGTAATAAGAAATATAAAAAGACCTTACCTGTTTCATAAAGCCATAATAGGCGATATAGTTAGTGCTACACACTACTCAAACAAGTCTAATAAAAAATAAACAAAATTAATACTACAATAATAAGCTAAGCAAATAAAAAAGGAAGTCATTATGTGTAAAGATGCAATTGTTTATGACAACAAACCAAAAGCAGTAACACTTGAAGCAGGACATAGTTACTACATCTGCCAATGTGGAAGAAGTAAAGATGAGGGTGTGTTTTGTGATGGAAGTCATGCAGATACAAAATGCCCTACTACATGTTTGCCGAAAAAAGTTGATATAGAAAAAACTAAGCAGTATCACATATGTATGTGCAAATCTAGCAAAAATATGCCGTTTTGTGATGGTACACATAGCTTTTATACTGAAGATGATATAGGCAAAAAAGTTAAGTAATGGTACGTATTTTGCTTTCATAAACCTAAAACCAGGGTTTATGATTGTTTATTAAAATACTATCCATCTCAATATTGTTATCGATTTTTCTACAAGCATCCACTTACGATCTAGAAGATATCAAAAAAGACTTCTATAAAAAAGTCGTTATACACTCAAATCACAAAAAGTCTCCTAACAAATTTAATCTCTCTGAAAGCTACTTCAATAAAGCAAAAATACATTTACTAAAAGAACAAGACAATTTTACTTATACACAGTTTGTAGCCCTAGTAGATCTATCTCAACAAGTTCTTGTATTAACAATCTGGGATAACGATGAAAAAGATTTTTTTCCTATAGGTTTTGACTATATATCAAGCGGTGATATTAATAGAGAGATTGAAACTAAAACTGGTGAAGACCACTATGTAAAAACTCCCGCAGGGCTGTTTGATATAAAAAGTGGATGGCGTTCTGATGGTAAAATGAATGATGAGAATACAACAAAACCATATGGAAACAAAGGTAGATTTGTATTTTTCTTTGGAATTCAAGATAGCGTTAGATATAACTCGTTTGATAAAGACGGTAAAAAGATCAAAGATAAAAAGAAATGGATACTTATAAAAGACAAACTGAGTCTAGCTATGCACGCACACAGTCTTAGAGAAACTCTTGGAAAACCTCAGTCTCACGGGTGTATACGTATGAGTGAAGAACTGAACAAGTTTTTAGATAATAACTTTGTATTTTTTGCTAACCTTCTAGATGGTGAAAAATGGACTCATCCGTATGAACCAAAACCAAAAAATCCAAAAAACTATCAACTAGCAGGCAAGTATGTATTAATTATAGATAGCGTTTTTTAGCTTCTGTAACTTTCTTTATATAGTCTCTCGTCTCTTTATATGGCAAGTGTTTACGAAGGTGATTATAAACTGAACTTGGTGACATTGAGTTTATTTTAGAAGCAGCAATGTCTCTGTTTTTATGAAAACTCTCAAGAACATTCCCGCTACCCGTATTGTATGCAGCTATTGCACATAGCTCTCGATTTCTATCATTTGTTATTTTTGATAGATAACGCTCTTGCAAAATATGCATATATGCACTTCCCATCTCTATGTTGTTTCTAGCATTAAAAAGATAGTTTCTAGTCGGTTTCCCATCTGTTTTTTTCAAAAACTTCCAAGCATCACGTCCTGCTGAATTTGGAACGACCTGCATAAGTCCGTATGCGGGAATTGCACTTGTAGCATAAGGGTTAAAATGGCTCTCAGTCTCAATAAGTGCAAATATAAGTGCACTCTCAAGCCCAAAACGTTTTGCTTGTTCTTTTACAATTGAAGCATAGTTTAATTCAGAAGTGTTTGAATAATTATCTTGCTTCATTTTAAAAGTAACATAGTAATTCGTTTTATATCCGGAAGTTGTTTTTATACTTTGCTTTTTTAAACTTCTTTCTATAAGCTGCTTTGCAAAACGATCTGCCCTCCACTGCCAACGAATCGGTTGTCCATCAAAGTCAACAACACGCTCATGTAAAAATGGTACACCTACATGAGTTACATTTCTTGTTGAGAATAGATCCACATCTTCAGGGTTCTGAGGGTTTAAAAGTGAGCTTGATATAACTTCTTGAAGAGTTTTAATAGGATTTTGTGTATCTGTTGTTTCAACTTTAACTACACCGTTTTCAAAGTCAATTATCGTACGTGCTTTAAAATCTTTTACATATTTAACATAGTTGTATTTAGTAGCAACTTGCGCTTTTTTACCCCAGTGAGGTGCTGCTTTTTTTTGTACATAAGTTACGCGTTTATTGTATTGTATCTGAGCTTTAGTTAGTTCTTTTGGCTTTGGTGGAAGAATTTTTGGTTTTGGTATTGGCTTATAATCTACTATTTCAGGCTCTTGAAACGGTATAAATTCAACCTTTTGCTCTTTAACTTTTGCTACTTGCTTTGGTTTAGTTTTTTGTTCATGTACAAACCTGGTACTACAACCCACAAAACTTAAAACTAAAACAAATAAAACTAAATATCGCAAATCAAACCTTTTTTTATGTTATTGTATCAAGTTTAAATTCAAAAGGTTTTAAAAATGAGTGAAGATACGATAGTAAAATATTTAAAGTCAATTTCCAATGATGAAGTTGCCAAGGTCACTAAAAGCTTTTTTAAAACTAACAAGGGTCAGTATTCTCACGGTGATATTTTTTTAGGTATTAAAGTTCCTGATATACGTAAAGCCATTAAAAAATTTCCAACTGCTTCACTGATTAAGATAGAAATGTTATTAAGCTCAAAATACCATGAAGTTAGGCATTTTGCACTACTTTATATGGTTGGCAGTTTTTCAAAAGCTGTCCAGAAAGAAAAAGATAATATCTATAATATCTATCTAAAAAATACAAAGCATATAAATAACTGGGATTTGGTTGACTGTTCAGCTCACCATATAGTCGGTTCATATTTAGAAGATAAAGATAAAGAAACACTATATAAACTAGCACTTTCAAACTCTTTGTGGGAGAGACGTATTGCCATTGTAAGCACCTTTTATTTTATAAAACAAAACAGCTTTGATCATACGCTTAAGATCGCAGAGATGCTATTAAACGATCAAGAGGATCTAATCCATAAAGCAGTTGGATGGATGTTAAGAGAGGTTGGTAAAAAAGATGAAGCTTTAGAAAAAACCTTTTTAGATAAACATGCTAAAAAGATGCCTAGAGTGATGCTTAGGTATGCTGTCGAGAGGTTTGCGAAGGAGGATAGAAAGTTTTATCTTAACCTCTGATTTTCGCCCATAAAATACCTAAATATTCATGTATAGCCATACGACTTCTCTCTAAACTTGTTGTACTTGGAGGTTGTAAAAACTCGTATTCACCTGATTTTTTAAAGTATGTCGGAGCAGCTATTGGATTCATACCATTACTTTTAAATAACATCATAGATCTTGGCATATGTGTAGCAGATGTAACAAGGACAAACTCTTTTTCCCCAACTATGCTCTTAGAAAACTCAGCTTCTTCATAAGTATCTTTTGGTTTAATACCAACTATGATGTCTTCCTTTTTAACTCCTAATTCTAAAGCTAATTTTGTATTTGTAATAGCTGCAGGAACTCCTATCTTTCCACCATAACCTGTAAAAATTATCTTTGAATTTGGAGTTCTTTTATGTATAATCACTCCTTCTAATACTCTTTTCACTGAAGCATCAGACAAACTTGAACTTAAAGGTTGTGTTTCATCAATGGTATGCCCACCACCAAGAACATGTATATACTTTATTTTTTTAGAATAATCATATTTCTCATGCCTTTCTTCAATATGCTTAATAAGAAAATTTGAAAAAGGCGGGTATGAAAAAAGAAATAAAAAGCCAAATGAAGCGCTCAGTAGTATTTTTGCAAATCTATTTTTGCCTACATATAAGAAATAAAGCCCTAATGCGAACAAAAGAAGTATAAAACCCATAGGCTCAACAAAGAATGTAATAGTTTTTTTTATTATAAATCCAATATCCATAGTGAAATTTTAGCTATAATTCCATTTAATAACAAATAGGATAGTTTATGCAGATTTTTGGAAGATTTGATACAAAGTTTGATGATGAATTTTTAGTTGAACACTACATATACATAAATGAAGACGATGAGAAGATCACGAGTAAAGATCTGGAGTTAAAACTAAAGAAAAAAAGAAAGCACGTAGCGGGTACTATATTTTTATTTAACCCTTGTATGAGCCCTGAAGGTTATAACACTAACAGCTCACTGGCATCTCAAGGCTATGAATTTAACGGTGAGTTTGTTGAGTTAAACTTTGATGATATGTCTAACCTACTTTATCAGGCTACGAAAAAAGAGTATAAAGGCAAACTTATTGAGATTAAATACCTTTTTAACATAAACCTTTCAAACATTGAGACTACATCTATTTTAGATAAGTTTGCAGTTGATTTGGATCTTTATAACTCAGGTCAGCTTACTATTTTTGAAAAAACTATGAACTATCAAGATGTTCAAAACATTAGAATAAGTGGAAAGTTTGTATTTATGGGTGTCGGGCACAAATATGACCCTCAACATATAGGAATATCTAACTATGCAAAAGCTATTGCCCAAAAAGCACAGGAGCTTGGAAAAGAGGTCGTATTTATACACGATCGTAACTACAATGCAGATGAGTGTATAGAAAGATCATACTTTTTACATCCATTAGCTCAAGGAAAAGCGAAAGATACACGTGCGTATGCTTTTAAAGGTGCGTTTATGACTAACCCACCTCAAATAAAGCGTATAGACTAGCCTCTTTTTACCCAGCGGGCAAAAAATCTCGCAGGGCTTAACATATCTTCTATCTTTTTACCTTTTAAAATATAATCTGCTAATTTTTTAGCTAAATATGGGGCTAAAACAAATCCGTAACCACCATTTCCATTGATCATATAAAGGTTCGGATAGTATATAAATTTTTCAAAGTCAGGTTTTTTAACACGTATATTTTTCTCACCACATTCTAGTGTCTCATGTGAATTAACTATACGACCTAGAAGAGGCAGATAATCAAAACTACCGCTTCTGAGCCCTACATAATCTTTGATGATCTCTACATCTGTTAAGTCAAGTGTACGTGTGGCTTTCTCCAGCAGCTCTACCCTGCCATAACTTAGGTCATACTCCTCTTTAGAAGTCTCTGGATGATAATGAACATTATGTGTAGCACCTATTGCCATTACACCGCCATTGTTTGGTGACATAGATACAAAATGATGAATGGAGTTTTCATTTTTTGTACTTGTTTTTATATCTATTCTGTGTCCCCAAACTCCACGCAATTTTATACAAGGTTCATTTAACAGTGATTTGTATGCACCAGTTGCCAAAACAACTTCTTTTGCAGCGTAAATATCGTTTAACACCCAGTAAGAATCTTCATATACAAGTGAGCTTATATTTTCTTGTTTAAATTTTGCACCTTCACATAAAGCTTCGCACATATTTTTTGCATCTACTATGCCAGAATCGATCGATACATATTCTTGATCGATATTAACAGAGTTCTGATCATATAGCTTTAGAGATGTGTGTGTTTTATAGTACTTTAGATCCTCTGCATCTTTTTCATCTTTTGCAATATGGATAAGTCTTGTTTTGTTATAAATATTTGGGAAGTTTTTCTCATAGAAATCTGTAGAATAAACAAAAGCATCATGAATCAACTCTTTTAACTCACCAGCTTTTGAAAACTTTGGAGATATAAAAGCACCGGCTGCCCCGCTGCCTCCGGCTGCAATAGCATCTTTATCAAACACTATTACTTTTTTGCCTGCTTGTATAAATTCATAAGCTACACTGGTACCGTTGATCCCAGCCCCAACTATAGCTATATCATACATATATTAGATAGATACCTCTTTGATATCTGCAATGTTTAGAATACTTTTATATATATTTGCCACTAAAGATTTACGGTTATTTTTAACCTTTTCATCTTCAGCATTTACCATTACATCTTCAAAAAATTTATCAAGACTTGGTTTAAGTCCAAGAAGTGCATCCAATTCCTGCTCGTAATTCTCATATGTCTCAGAAATAACTTTGTTATACTCAGCGTGTAAAACTTTTTCAGCCTCAGCTTCAAACAGAGATTCGTCTACACTCATATCTTGAGAAAGATCGATATCTTTTGTAATGTTTGAAACCCTTTTAAAAGTTGAACTTGCATCTTTAAAATTATCCGAGTTTGCGATATTGTTAAGTGCATCAATCTTGTTAGCGATAGCTAAAAGTTCTCTCTCACCTGAAGCAAGCACAGCTTCTACTATAGATGGATTAACTTTATAGTATTGTTTCACACGCTCTAATATAAATGCTTCAAGCTTAGATAGGTCGAACTCTGCATATTCAGCTGAGAGCTCTTTTATTGTTTCTACTATATCAAATTCAAAACCGTATTCGTTTGTAATACGGATGATCCCGTTTACAGCACGGCGAAGTGCAAATGGATCACGTGAACCTGTAGGGATCTGGTTTATACTAAATAGAGCTATTAAAGTATCAAGCTTTAAACTCATAGCTACTATAGCACTAAGTTTAGTTGATGGTAAAAGAGAGTCTTCACCCTCAGGGAGATACTGCTCAGTTATTGCAGTAGCTACAGCTTTTGAATGTCCTGCTTTAAGAGCGTAGTAACCACCCATAATACCTTGAAGTTCAGTAAATTCATAAACCATTTCACTCATAAGATCAGCTTTAGCTAAAGATATAGCAGTATTTAAATCATCTTTATTATCGTTTGGCGTGTATAGTTCAAAAAGTTTGTTTGCTATCTTAGTCTCACGTTCTATCTTGTCTTTAACACTTCCTAAACCTTTAAAGAAAGCAACTTTTTCAAGCCCCTCTGTACTTAGTCCATTTTTAAGGTCATTCTCCCAAAAGAACAGTCCATCTGCAAGACGTGGACGAAGAACTCTCTCATTCCCTTCTACAACATCTGAAAAATCATCTGTTAGAGCGTTTGATACTACACAGAACTTATTTATAAGTTTGTTATCTTTAAATACAGGAAAATAGCGTTGGTGTTCTTTCATAGACGTTATAATAACTTCAGGTGGCAGAGTCAAGAATTCCTCATCAAAACTACCTAAAAGAGGCGTTGGATTTTCAGTAATAGCAACAACTTCATCTAAAAGATCTTCATCAATCTCTATTACAACACCGTTTTCATTTTCTAACTTCTTAAATGCATCTAAAATACTTTTACGTCTTTCATCTTGATAAAGTGTAACACCACCCTCTTTTAAAGTGTTAAAATACTCTTTTGCACCATCTACATTTAGTGCGTTAAAATTGCTTATACGGTGTACAAATGTATGTTTTTCAGATTTTACGCCAAATAGTTCTGCATCAACCAGATCATCTCCAAGCATTACGTTTAACCAACGAATCGGACGAATGAAACTCTCAGAATTACTTGACCATCTCATAGACTTACCAAAATCCAGTGACATAATCCACTTAGTTATAATCTCATTTAAAAGTGTTTTAGACTCCTGCCCTTTAACATCCTTTTTGTAGTAAAGTACCTCTTTGCCGTTTTTTTCACTACGTCCAAGTTCATCTATGCTAACACCACACTTTTTAGCAAACCCTAATGCTGCCGGTGTAGGCTCTCCATCTTTAAAAGCTACTGCTACAGGTGCTCCGAAAAACTCTTCTACTGAATCATCTTGTGATAATTTGAATTCTGGATGCCATAAAACCAAACGTCTTGGCGTATAATAAAATTCAAACTCACACAGAAGTGAATATTCTTCTAAGATCTCAACATATTTCTTTTCAACTTCTTTTAGCTGTTTTAAAAGTGGAACGGCCGGGAGTTCTTCAACTCCAACCTCAATCAAAAGTGGTTTTAACATAGATATCTCTTTAATAATTAAATATTCGGGATTTTACCCATATTATGGTTAAAAAATGCTGTATTGAATACTATTAATGAAACCAAAAGTAATAAAATGGTAATATTCCAACCAAAATTAACACTAACAATAAAGAGTATCAACATGTTAAAACAACTAAGAAAATTTAAAATAAGTACAGCTTTTTCAATAATAATTTTTTTAACAATCGTTACAATTACAACAGCTGCATATTTAAAACTTTACACTGAAAATAAACATACACTAGACAATAATTTAAAATCTCAAGCAGAATCAATTCTTAATTTTGCAGGCGTATTGTTAAATAGTAGAAATGAAAAGTTTTTCAGTGGTGAATCACCGGAAATTCCTCAGGTTATACAAAATGAAGTATTTGAAAAATTCACAGATGTTTCAGAGGGAAAGGTATTTTTTAAACAAGCTTCAAAGCACCCTATGCTGGAAACAAACAAGGCTGTAGATTATGAAGAAACTTTAATAGACTATTTTTCTGAAAATAAGGATATAAAACAAAAAGAAAAGTTTATAAAAGAGGACAATAAAGACTTTTATATACTTGCAAGACCAATAATTGCGGAAGACAGATGTAAGATGTGTCACCCTACTTGGAACACAGGTGAAGTTATAGCTGCTGAAAATGTAAAAATTGATCTGGTTGATTACAACGATGCACTTGACTTTAATCTTTATACACTGCTTTTGAACTGGTTTTTAAACATCTTTTTAGTTCTACTTGCCGTTCAGTTGTTTTTCCATTATGAGATCTCAAAAAGAGTATCAAAAATATTAAATATAATTTTTAAAATAGAAAGAGGAAACTTTGTTTTAGAAGAGGATCTTAAAGGTGAAGTTACACAGCAGGGTTCAACAAACAATGAACTAGACAGAATCATAAGACACCTTGATAAAACTGCTAAAGCATTGCAGCCTGTAATTCATAATGTTGTTCAAAAATCAAAAGAGATAACGTTTAATGCTTCATATGCAACTGTAAAAGTTGAGGAAAACTCTATAAAAATATATGAACAAGACAGTGCAGTTTCAAAATCTGTAGAATCTATAAATGATGTTAGTCAAATAAACCAGGATTTGATGGATCAGATGAATGTTCTAAAAGATGACTCTCAAAAATCTATCCAAAGTGTTGAAAACGGTAAAGACGTATTAAACTCAAACATGCAAAGTACTGATAAAGTATATGAATCTATAGAAAAAACAGCTGATTCGGTTGAAGGCCTTAGAACGCTTTCAGCTGAAGTTTCACATGCTATTGCTGCTATTTCAGATATAGCGGATCAAACTAATCTGCTTGCACTTAATGCTGCTATAGAAGCTGCTCGTGCAGGTGAACACGGTCGCGGTTTTGCCGTTGTTGCAGATGAAGTTAGAAAACTAGCTGAGAAATCTCAAAAAAGTGCTACTGAGATAAAAGGCGTTATATCTAACATCGAACAAAGTATTAGTGAAGTTACAAGTGATACAGAATCTACTAAAGAGATATTTGGGGAACTTAGAGAAAAGACTGAACAGCTTGAGAACAACTTCAGCTCAATAGAGGAAACTCTTGAAATGACTGTAAGTTCGATAAACAGCTTTGAAGAAAAATTCGATACACAAACAACTAAACTCGAATCTGTTCATAACAGCTTAAGTGACATAAAAGAGTTCTCAACACACTCTTTAGCAACTTCAAAAGTATTAAATGAAACAATTGATGAGATCATGGATGAAAGTTCTAAACTAAAAGATTTAAGTGACGGTTTCCAAGCAGTCCTAAATAACAGGGTAGAAAATAGAACTGTAATTACACCACCTTTAAAAGCTATCTTTCACCTCTCAAACAATATAAAAGAGGAAGGTTATATATTTGACTCTAGTACTTCAGGTATAGCATTTTATTTTGCAGACAAAACTATTAAGCCAAGTGATCTTGAACAACAAACTATGAAAGTAGAACTTGATTCAGGACTTAATGATCCTAGCTACAATAAGATACTTGATAAAAAATATAAAGTTAAATATGCCCTAGACAAGGGAAATGCAAAAATATTTTGTGGAGCTGAGATTATATAATTTAAAAATAACTTAAATAAGAGAAATAAACTCTTATTTAACTTTATCAAATATATTTCAAGATACAATATTGAATAAATTTAAACTTCAAAGGAATAAAAAATGCCAAAGATTAACAAATACGTTGACATCGACACTGTAGAAAGAGAAGCTAAAAAAGATTATATTGACCGTCACTCACCGTTTATTCACTGTGATTCAAGTGCAAAAAAAGGTGAAATGTTCGCTGTAACTGTAAAAATGGGAGAAGAGTACACTCACCCAGATGACTTTGATCACTACATTGCTAACATCGCACTTTACAATGGTGAAACTCTTTTAGCACGTGCTGACTTCGTAGCAGGTACATTAGGAAATGAAAAGTCTCATACAACTGTAACTTTTAATATCCGTCCAATGGGTAAAAAACTAGACTTAGTTGCTCATGCATACTGTACTAAACACGGTGTTTGGGAATCAACTCCTGTAACTGTTGAAGTAGCTGAATAACACTCCTTATATTTTAAAGCCCTACTCTTAGGGCTTTTTTTAACAACTATCACATTTTATCTCAATACGTTTTTTTAACGATCACATCTTTTAACTTAAGTAACATTAACAATAACATTTATGTTAATTATTCAAATATCACATTATTTTAAACTTAGTTTTTATCTAAAATGATATAATTAAACAAATATGGGGATATTTAAGAAGGGGATATTTAAATTTATATGAAATACATTTTAGTTTTTACTACTTACTTTTTAATATTTAATAACTTTATACTAGCCGATCAACTCAATCTGACAAAAAAAGAAAAAGACTGGATCAAGCAACACTCTGTAGTAAAAGTCAGCAATCAAAGTGATTGGGCTCCATGTGACTATAATAGAAATGGAGTAGCCAGAGGATACTCTGTAGATCTAATAAAAAAACTAGCTGAAAAATCCGGAATAAAAGTTAAGTTTATAAACGCTCCTTCTTGGAGTGAGCTTTTAGAAAAATTTAACAACAACAAAATAGATCTGATGCATACTATGGCATGGAATAAATCAAGAGATAATAAATATCTTTTTTCAGCTCCATATATGCCATATAAAAACTCCTATATTATAAGAACAGACGAAAACAGTATACACTCAAGTGAAGATTTAGACGGTAAAACTATTGCAACAGGAAAAGATTGGGATATTGTTAAAACTTTAAAAAAGAAGTACCCAAATGCCACTATAATAGAACTACCAAATAGCTTGAGTATGCTAGAAGCTCTATCAATGAATAAAGTTGATGCTATTGTAGACAACATTAATACAATCAAGTTTCTGATGAGTGAGAATATTATTACAAATGTCAAACATGGCGGATATATTGAAGATCAAGCATATAAGAAAAAGTACCTATATTTTGTAGCACATAAAACTTCTCCTGAACTAATAAGTATTTTAAATAAAGCATATGATAATTTAACCACAACTGAAAAACTGGACATTCAAAAAAAATGGTTTTCAAAGACAAATACAAAAGAGCTTGTTTTTACAAAAGAACAACATCAATATCTTAAAAATAAAAAAGTTATTAAGATGTGTATCGATCCAAATTGGATGCCATATGAAAAATTTGATCAAAATGGAAAGCATATTGGCATGACTGCTGAATATTTCAAGTTGTTTGAAAGTAAAATAGGCATACCTATAAAAGTAGTACCATCAAGCACCTGGACGGAATCAATACAAATTGCTAAAACAAGAGGTTGTGATATCTATTCTTTAGCTATGGAAACACCTGAACGCAAAGAATATATGAATTTTACCTCTCCGTATTTGAGTATACCTTTAGTTCTTGCGACAAATATGCATGTACCGTTTATAAATGATATGAGAAATATAGAAGATCAAAGAATAGGTATTGTAAAAGGTTATGCATTTAACGAAATCATAAGACAAAAGTACAAAAATATAAAAGTAGTAGACGTAAAAAATATAAATGACGGTTTGCAAAAAGTTATAAACGGTGAACTATATGGTTTTATCGGCACGCTGGCAAGTGTAGGTTATGCTTTTCAAAAAAACTTCATGGGTGAGTTAAAAATCACAGGTAAATTTGATGAAAAATGGGAACTTGGCATAGGTACTAGAAACGATGAACCTATACTTCAAAATATTTTCGAAAAATCTATTCAGAGTATATCAAGTCGTAAACATCAAGATATATTAAATAGGTATATAGCTATTAAATATGAAAAAGGCACTGACTATAGTCTTATTATAAAAATCTTAGTAATTGCTACAATATTAGCAGCTATAGGTATTTACGCATACAGAAGGCTATCACTTGCAAACAAAGAGCTAAAAGCACTGCAGGATAAACTCGTTGAACAAGCTAACAGGGATCCTTTAACTAATCTATACAACAGAAGATATTTATATGATGTAGCTTCTAATCTTTTAACCATTTCAAAAAGAGAAAAAACTGATATTGGAATCATAATGCTTGATATTGATAATTTTAAACAAATAAATGATACTCATGGTCATGCTGTCGGAGATGAAGTTATAAAAAGCCTATCAAATATTTTAACAACGCATACCAGAGAGAGTGACATAATAGCAAGATTCGGCGGTGAAGAGTTTATAGTTCTTCTCCCACATACAGACTCAAAGGGTGCGACGAATATAGCATCGAAACTTAGAGCTATAGTTGAAAATGAAATAGTGACTATAGACAAAAACCTAAAAATAAAATTTACCATTAGTTTAGGTGTAGATAATGTTTTAAAAGATGACAAGAATATTGACAGTGCCCTAAATAGAGCCGATAAAGCACTGTACAAAGCGAAAGAAAATGGTAAAAATCAGCTTTGTATATTTAAAGAAGGTTTATCTATATAATAACCTTGTGAATAATCAATTCCAAGCTCTTTAACTTTATCCGATACTGTGCTTGAATGAACATATTCAGCTATTGTTTTTATGTTTAGTTTTTTAGCAAAATCAACTATTGTCTCAACTACTAAACGTGAATTTACATCTACATCTATATTGCTGATCAAAGAACCGTCTATTTTTATAAAATCAACGTCCATTTTTATAAGATATGAGAAGTTAGAATACCCGTCTCCAAAATCATCAATAGCTATTTTTGCGCCATGTCTTTTTACCTGATTTATAAACTTTGATACTTTTGTAAAATCAACAATAGCTTCGGATTCAACAATCTCAAAAGTAACCCTATCTGAAGCATCTGAAGCTTCTAACTTATCTATTATAAACTTGAAGATTTCCGTATTCATAACATCATCAATAGATAAGTTTATGCTAAAGTCATAATTATTGTCTTTAAAGACTTCAAAAGACTTATCTATTATGATTTTTGTTATTAAATTATATACTTTAATTCTTTTTGATAAAGGTATAAACAGAGCAGGACTAACTACATTGTCAGACTCGTCAAGCAGTCTTGCTAAACATTCATATTTAACAATTTTCCCTGTTTTATTGTCTACTATGGGTTGAAAATATGGAATTATTTTTGAATTTTCAACAGCATGTCTAACTTTTGCAGATACATCTAAATTTTGCTCATACTGATTTTCAAGTCTCATGCTGTCTTCATATATCCAAAACGGTAGTTGATTATCTCGTGCATATTTTAAAGCCATAGAAACTTTAGCAAACATATTTTCATTTGTAGAACTTGCACTTGATGAGAGTGTTAAACTCATAGCGATCTGTGAACCTTGATAATCTACTTGAATAAAATTGATCTTTTTATACAGTTCTTCTAAATATTGTTTTAAATCATAAAAAGTCAAATTTTTTTCTATAAGAACTGCAAACTCAGTACCTGAGATTCTGTAAACTTGGTCTTTAATGTTTTCTTCTAAAAATTTACCTATTTGCTCTAATACATAATCCCCTACTATAAAGCCGTAAAAGTTATTAATCGTACTAAAGTCATCTACAATTATATTTATTAAAGTACTCTCTTCACTGTCTCCCAAGTCTTTTCTTAGTTTATAAAGGTTTGGAAGATGAGTCAGGTTATCTGTAAAGTATCTACTTAAGAACTCTGTTTTACATTGCTTTAACTCTTCTGCTAGTTTATAGTTATTATCATTTAAAGTGTTTAATATATTACTTTGCAGATCATTTTCTGTACTATCCATATAGTAGCCGTATACAACTACCCTAGTTTTTGTCCTATCATTATGTTTTAACAACACGACTTCGGCATTTTCAACTCTTTTTGAAAGTTCCTGCTTTAAATTTTGAACCAATACAGTGTTATGTATTATTGAATACACATGAATTAACATATGCTTACAGTCTAGTTCAGAAATTTCTCTAACAGTCTTTTCAACTTCCGATGATGATTCTAATAGATATTCTTTTATATCAAGTGTTTTATTTTTATCTTTATGCAAAACAATTCCTATTATAATTACAGTTCAAACTATATATGAAGGTGAATATTTGGATTCTTATCAAAACCTGGCACTTTTACAAAACCTCTATCGTTTAAAAGCTCTGGGCTATGAATATACCGATCCTTTTTCAATTAATTCAAATTCACATAATGAAAAACCGTTAAATATTTCTCAATTGTATCAGAACATATCTTTATGTCATCTTTGTGATTTAAGTAAATCACGTTCTCAAAGTATGCCTGGATTTGGAAACAAAGATGCAGATCTTATGATAGTAGACTACAGTGTGTCTCAAAACGACGATAAACTGAACTCTTATTACTCCGGAAGAAGCGGTGAAATTTTAAAAAAAATGATAGAAAACGTACTAGAACTTACGACTGAGAATATTTTCTACACACATGCCGTCAAATGTAAGCCTTTAAACGCAAATAAGCCTTCTCAGTCTGAATGGGAATCTTGTAAAAATTATCTTTTTTCACAAATAGAATTTATAAAACCTAAAGTAATTGTTACTTTAGGTAAAGAAGCATATGCTAAAATAACGGGAGTTGATGAAGACTTTGAAAATGTCAGGGGACATGTAATTGATTTTAGAGAATATAAACTAGTTCCTATTCATCATCCAAGTTTCTTGCTTAGAAATCCTGAGAGCAAAAAAACAACATATAATGACCTTATAACTATAAAGAGCTGTTTATGAAAATAATATTTTTAATAATTACATTTTTATCTGTAATACTTAATGCACAGAGCTATTTAATATCTAACATACCTCTGCCTAAAACATATATTCAAAACCTGGATCCTTATCCGTGTAATGAAGATTGTCTTCAAGAATTGCTTGATAACGATATGATCTTATCATTTTTAGCTCATGCACAAACTAAACTTGATGATCCTGCTCAAGATGAAGTAAGGATGATGAGCATATCTATATTAAATCTTGGTTCACAAGTTAGTGACAGACTTAAAATCGCACTTCTTTTACCTCATAAAAAAATAGGTCGTTACGCAGCATCTACAACTAATGCATCTTTTGCATATCTTATAGCCAGAAATCAGAACTTCGATCTAAAAACATATAACATTGATAATGAAAGTAAAGAAGATATTCAAGAAGCACTAACTCAAATTCAAAAAGACGGCTTTGGATATATCATTGCCCCTTTTACAAAAGAAGGTGCAGAAACTCTTATATCATTAAGACCGTATGAAAATGTATACTTTCCGACTATACATAAAAAAGATACAAATTCCAGCTTACAGAATGTGTATTTTGGAGGAATTGACTACAAAGCTCAAAGTGATATGCTTTTAAAAGAAGCTGTATCCCCTCTAGTAGTTTTTTACGATCAGTCTTCAACAGGTAAAAAACTTGCCGAATATCAAGAGACAAAGTATATGTATAAAGATGTTCAACCAACAGAGTTTAATGACTCTGAAGATGAACAACAAACAGAAGTAGTAGCTTATGATGATAATCGCAGTATAGTAAAATTTTCAATACCTAGACGAACTACAAACTTAGAAGAGCAACTTTCTGAAAACGAAGCTATCAAAGAGGGATCATTTATTGTAAATACACCTATTGTAAAAAGCTCAATGATCATCTCTCAACTTACAATGTACGATACAAATGCGACAAATGTATTATCTACTCAAATAAACTACGATCCTTTGATCTTGTCACTTACACAGTATGAAGACAGAGAAAATATGGTTATAGCAAACTCTATTACAGAGAATAACTCTATATTTACAGAAACAAATGCTCTTTTAGGAAACGATATAGTGTATGATTGGATTAACTATACTACTACTGTAGGAATAGATTACTTTTTTAACCTAATTACAAAACAGGATAGACAATACAAAATAAAGGTAGTTGATAATCAGATGCAGTACCCTATAGAGTTACTGCAACCATCTAAAACGAGGTTTATAAAGTATATTTCAAAACTAGAATAATTCTAATAAAAATTCTTTTACCTCGTTTAGCTTTTGTGCACGTCCTTCAAAATCTATGTAGGCTAACGTGATCACAAGTTCAAAAAGTTTAACATCATCTTTATATACCGTTTGTTTTAACGAAAAAGATGCGTTTTTCATCTCTAGTAGTTCTGTTTTAACATCTAAAACATCTCCAAGTTTTGCAGGTCTATAATAATCAGCTACTATCTTTCTAGCTACGAAATGTCCATTTTCAAGTTCAGGTGTCATACCGCGACTAAAAAAAACTTCACTCCTTGCACGTTCACAAAAGTTTAAATAGTTTGAATGGTATACTATACCACCTGTATCTGTATCTTCATAATAAACTCTTATCTGCATCCTACAACTCCATAAATTACACTATTTATAGCTTTTATTCTAAAATATTATTGTAATTGTAGCAAGAGTTAGTGAAACTCAGCTTTTTATAGCATTCAAATATTTCTAAGGCTTTGAGTAACACGTACAGCTAATATATTTACTTTACGTTCCAATATAAAAATCAAGGCATATTAAACTTTATCGAACAGATAGGTTCTTTAATGTAAAGACTGCCCCTTTTTGACCAATTTGATTCTCTTGTCTTAGTATAATCTCCTCTTTATCTAGAACATCAAACCCGACCTCTTTACATAAGGACTCTATATATTCCATAGTATGAGAAAACCTTCCGCTTTTTGCCAGTTTATGGTCTGATGTATTAACTTCTGTGGAGAGTTCAATAGTAAATATAAAATAGCCGTTATCATTTAGGCACTTTCTCACACTAGAAAAGACAACTTGCAAATCTCCAATATATATGAAAACATCTGCCGCTAAAATTAGATCAAACTCTTTTACATTTTCTAAGAGAAAATCATGAATATCATCTATGTAAAGTGTAGTGTAAATATCTTTTTTTCTTGTTTCTTTTATCATGTTGGTAGATATATCTACACCGACTATATTAGGAAACATATCTATAATAGCTTTTCCTAACAGTCCCGTACCACACCCTAAATCTAAGATTTTTGAATCTTTTGGAGGATTTAAAGATTGTAGTTTTTCTTTTATAATAGATGGTACTTTGTATTGCAGAGAATTTACTAGATGGTTTTCAAAATGATCAGCATAGCGGTCAAACAAATCTTCTGCATACTCAGAAGAGTATTGGCTACTTGTTTCTTTATTTGTCGATGCTAAAAGATGATTCGCTCCTGGATGTTCAGGTGTCTTTTCTAGTGTTTTATTAAGATACTCGAGCATTTTATTTTCATTCTTCATTTTTCTATAGCATTGTGCCATTGAAAAAAGAGCGTCAGAAAAATCAGGGTTTATTTTTATTGCCTTTTGTAAGTAAAAAAGACTAAGTTCAAACTTATTAAGTTTATCATATATATTAGCTATATTGTGATAGCAAATATAACATTTGTCATTTAATTTAACTGCTTTTTTTAAATATAAAAGTGCATTTTTATAATCGTTATTATTGTTATAGTGATTTGCTTGTTTAAGATAGTCATCTATCTCACTAGAGTCAATTTCAGTAGTAGGTTGTTTTTTCATATAGCAGCTCCAAAGGACTGAGCTGCAGAAAATATTAATTAAGTTTTAAATCAAAAAAGATAAAAATAGGCTCTATGGGAGTATAGCATTTAAACCTTTAAAGTAAATGGTTAAATAAATATTACTTAGATAATGACTTATTAAAACTTATCTAGTAAATAATGTACTTTTTAAAATACGAAATAAAACATTTATTTTTTTAAAGCTTGCTATTACATATCAATTCAGCTATACTTTCCAAATCGAATGATGATTTAGAGTTTCATCTAAGGCAAGATTTTTATTGCTTACTTACAGTTTACAGTATTAACCTCCCAACAGAACAACACTCCACATTATAATTTTGAGCATTTCAGTAATGATATGTATTAATAACTAAAGGAATTGCAATGGCAACTCAAATAAACGGAACAGTAAAATGGTTCAACAGTGAAAAAGGTTTCGGTTTTATCGAACCAGAAAACGGCGGTAAAGATGTATTCGTACACTATCGTCAAATTAACAGTAATGGAAATGAACGTGTTTCTCTTAATGACGGTCAAAAAGTTAGTTTTGAAATTGGTCAGGGTGAAAAAGGCCCACAGGCTGAAAACGTTTCTGCTCTTTAAGAGTATCAACGGACAGAGACTCCTCTGTCCAAATCTAAATATCTCCAAATAATATATACAAAAAATCTTATCGCGGAATAGAGCAGTTCGGTAGCTCGTTGGGCTCATAACCCAAAGGCCGTTGGTTCAAATCCAACTTCCGCAACCAATCAAAAATAAAAAATATAAGGAGACTATATGCCAATTAATTCAATAAATATATCTACGCTAATTAAATTAAATGTATTAACCAGACTTTTAAATAACAATGAGTTATTTAATATTGCTTGTTCAAAGTCAGGATTATCAATAAGTAATGCTAAAAAACTTTTAAATTTTAAATAAAGTAAGCTTATAAACTAAACTAACTGTGTTCAAATATTTCTTTCAAAACATATATACCAAATATCCTATCTATATCATCATTATTGGATATATGCAGCTACTATTAAAATAATCCTGTAATTTCACCGTCATTATCAATATCTATTTTTTCAGCTGTAGGAATTTTTGGTAGTCCCGGCATTGTCATAATATTCCCTGCTATTGCAACAATAAAACCCGCACCATTTTCCAGTTTTACATCTGTAATATCTACAGTATGGTTTTTAGGAGCGCCTCTTTTTAACGGGTCTGTAGAAAATGACATCTGTGTTTTAGCCATACATATTGGCAGTGAGCCGTGAGTTTGTTGAAGTTTTTCAATCTCCGCTTTTATTTTCGCACTAGCAGTTATCCCTTTAGCTTTATATATTTTTGTTGCTACTGTATTTATTTTGTCCCATAAAGGTGTCTTGTCATCATAAAGAAATTTAAATTCATTTTTATCATTTTCAATACTATTTAAAACTTCTTTTGCAAGTCCTTCTGCTCCCTTAGAGCCATTTGCCCAATGCTTTGCAATGACACACTTAACTCCCATCTCTTTACATCTATTTTGTATAAGTTGAATCTCCTCATCTGTATCAAATGTGAAATGATTAATTGAAACAACTGGCTGTAAGCCATAATGTTTTTGTATATTTTTAATATGTCGTTTTAGGTTCTCAAAACCTTTATTTAATGCTTTTAAGTTCTCTTTATTAAGATGATCAAGTTCTACATTTCCATGATATTTCAATGCTCTAATAGTTGCTACTAAAACTATTGCTGATGGTTCTATTTTAGAGCTTCTACACTTTATATTTATAAACTTTTCAGCTCCAAGATCTGCTCCAAATCCAGCTTCAGTTACTGTATAATCAGCAAGTTTCATAGCCATATCTGTAGCTATTACAGAATTACAGCCGTGAGCTATATTTGCAAATGGTCCACCGTGAATAAAAGCTATATTGTTTTCTAAAGTTTGAACAACATTTGGTTTGATGGCATCTTTTAAAATAGCAGCCATCGCACCATGAGCTTTTAGATCACTTGCGAATACAGGAGTAGCATCATCTTGTCTGTATCCAATTATAATTCGCCCTAGCCTTTCTTTTAAATCGGCACGATTTATTGCTAAACATAAAATGGCCATAACTTCAGATGCAACAACAATATCAAATCCATCTTCTCTTAGATAACCATTTGCAGGTCCGCCTTGACCTACCGTTATTTTTCTAAGGGCCCGATCATTCATGTCTACTACACGCTTCCACTTTACTCTTCTAATATCAATATTTAGTGCATTTCCATGATTTATATGATTATCTATCATAGCCGAAAGAAGATTATGTGCCGCAGCAATTGCATGAAAATCCCCTGTAAAATGAAGGTTAATATCCTCCATTGGTACAACCTGAGAATAACCACCGCCTGCTGCTCCGCCTTTTAGTCCAAATACAGGACCAAGAGATGGTTCCCTTAAACATATAATTGATTTTTTTCCAAGTGAATTAAGTGCATCACCAAGACCGACTGTCGTAGTTGTTTTCCCCTCACCTGCAGGTGTTGGATTTATAGCAGTAACTAAAATAAGTTTACCGTGACTTTTTTTATGTGAAAGTTTTTCGATGTATTCAAGTGAAATTTTACCTTTGTAATGACCATACGGTTCTATATCTTGTTTAGGTATATTGAACTTTTTTTCTACTAAGTCAACAATGGGAATCATTTGTGCCTGATGTGCTATTTCTATATCTTTCATTGTAAATCTTTTTATCCAATTTTATAAATAATTTTTATCATTCAATTGATTATATCTAAAAATAAATTACATATATTACTTAATAAAATTGGTTCCAAAAACTATACACGATTTCTACACATTGAATACTTTATACTTACACAATATTAACTTTAGGAGTAAGAAATGAAAAAGGTAGTTTTAGGAGTTATATCTCTAGCAGCAGTTACATTTGCAGCGGGTTTTTCACAGATGTGTAATGTAGGAGGAATGGACTTACATCTCTCTAGTGAGAAAAACCTTACACTTGGGGCTAATAAGTTCCATATAAATATGATGGATGGTTCTAAAGGTATGCATGACGTTAAAGATATGAGAATTAAGTTTTTCATGCCTGAAATGCCGGGAATGCCTTATATGGAAACTAAAGACATTTGTAAAAAAACTGAAAAAAAATATGAATGCGATGCTAACTTCACTATGAACGGTACATGGCAGTATATGATGTATGTTACAGACAAAGACGGCAAACAACATAAATATAGAAACAGTATAAATGTAGGTGGATCACATATGATGGATATGAATGACGATGAGGGTCATATGAATCACTAAAGGGTTTAAAATGTTGTATAAAGGCTTATTTTTTATATTTTTAGCAGTAAATATTTTTGGAGACTCTCTAGATGAATTGTTAATTCAATTAGAGAAAAATTCCAGCTTGATTCAGGCTCAAAAATCTATTGTATCTGCTAAACAAAAAGATATATCGATACAAACTAACTACAAAAATCCAAAGCTTAGTTTTGGAGTCAACGATATTATGCTCTCAAAAGACAAATATAACAAGTTTGACCTAGAACCTATGCAGACTCAATATATTGCTATATCACAAGAGATTGAGGATGGTGATAAAATAGATTCTAAAAAGTCGATAGCCCTTTATGCACTTCAAAAAGAGAACTTTGTTTTAGAGGACCTTTATTATGATCTTTTAAAACAATTGCGTCAAATAAATATACAGATCATAAAGAGTAAAGAGATTCTATCTTTGCTTGATAAAAAGATCTTAAATCTAAATACTTTGAAAAAATACTTTATAAATACAACCAGTTCAATGACAAATATATCCCTTTTGTCAAAAGCTGATGAAAAAATATATAAAGCCAAAGAGCAAAAATATAACCTGCTTACAAAGATAGATAATCTACAAAACAGATTTTCATATATATTAGGCGAGCAGTATAATATATTTAATGACGATCTAAATAATCTGAATGATCAAGAAGAGTTTGAACTCACACCTAAATATAAAGCTTATGAGATGGATAAAAATATTGCTAAAGAGCAAGTCACATATGCAAAATTAGAAGAGTCACCAAACTTTACATTTAATTTTTCATATAACAGAAGAGAGAGTTTTGATAATTATGTAAATGTAGGTATAGCTATTCCTTTACCTATATATGGTACCGAAGAGGAAAAAGTTATAAAAACTAATGAGTTATTTAGAAAAAGTACATTTGCTGAAGATGATTTTTTAAGAAAAGTAAAAATGAAATACGAAAACTATAAGTCGAAAACACTTTTTTTAAAAAATTCTCTAAATGACATTACTTTGGTTATAGAGAGTTTAGACTCTGAACTCTCATATAGCAACAATAATTTTAATGATGTGTCAAATACACCTCAAATAATTGAAAACAGAAACAAAAAGATTGATTTTGAGATTAGGAAAGTTCAATTACTAGAGCAAATAGATCTAAGTCGTTTAGAAATAGACTATATTACGAGAAAGAGTAAACTATGAAAACTTTTTTATTGATTTTATTATTGTTTTACAATCTACATGGAAAAACTTTTGAGCAAAAGTTTAATATAGTTAGTATATCTCCAAAGGTTCAAACAAAACAAAATACAAAAGAGTTTTATGGAACTATACAATATAACCAGAAGAAGATATACGATATTACAACACGTTTTGACGGCTTTGTAGAAGATCTTTATGTTGATGATACTTATGAGAACATAGTAAAAGGTCAAGCACTATTTAGAGTATACTCAAAAGAGATATACAATCTTAAAAAAGAGTTATCATCTTTAAAACATCTCGATAAAAGTCTACAAAGCACAATAAACAAAAAACTATCTTTATATGACATAGACCCAAAAAGCTTAAAAAGTGCGGAAAACTTTGACTTTTTATCTAAATATTCAGGTGTTGTTATAGAAAAAAACATTAATAATGGCTCATTTATAAAAAGTGGAAAAGTTCTTTATAAAATAGCAGATACCTCAACAATGTGGCTTATGGTCAAGGTATATCAAAAAGATATCGACTTTATCTATAAAGGGATGGATACCTCTTTCCACATAGATGGACTTGCTCAACGATTTTCAGCAAAAGTATCTAAAATATATAAAAACATAAACCCTAAAGAGCTTACTTTTGATGTAAGGGTAGAAGTTTCAAACATACAAGACAAACTGTTTAATAATATGTTTGGAAAAGTTATCTTTGCAGATAAAGCTAAAGAGATGTTGACACTGCCAAAAGAGGCAGTAATTACAAAAAGCAATAAAGACTATGTGTTTATAAAAAATGGAGACTTTTATGAACCTATAGAAATTCAAGCCGTTAATATGGGCTCTTACTTTCAAATATTCGGCGGTTTAAACAAAGATGACAAAGTGGTAAAAAATGCTCTGTTTTTACTTGATAGCGATGCCGTTACAAACGGTTTGTTTAGCAACGATGAGTGGTAAAGAAGATGATCTCAAAAATTATAGAATATAGTGCAAGACACACATTTTTAGTTTTACTGTTGATGCTTATACTCACTGGGCTTGGTATTTGGAGCATAAAGAACACATCTTTAGATGCCCTGCCTGATCTCTCTCCACCTCAGGTAATATTGCAGATTAAATATCCTGGACAATCTCCTCAGATTATTGAAGAACAGGTTTCTTACCCGTTAATATCTGCACTTATGTCACTACCAAAAATAAAAACAGTCCGTGCAATGAGCAGTTTTCAAAACGGTTTAGTTTATATAATATTTGAAGATAATGCTGATATATATGAATCAAGAAGCAGAATACTAGAACAACTCTCATCAATTCTACCTGGCTTGCCTAAAAATGCCAGAGTAGATATGGGACCAGATGCTACAGGTGTAGGCTGGGCATTTCAATATGTATTAAAATCAGACAAACTGGACTTGGGAGAGCTTAGGAGTTATCAGGACTTTTATTTAAAATATGGTCTACTTGGTGTTGACGGGGTTAGTGAAGTGGCAGCTGTCGGCGGATTTACACAAGACTATCAAATTGTACTAGACCAAACTAAGATGATCCAATATAACATTGGTCTAGCTGAAATACTGAAAGTAATAAAAGCTAATAATCAAGACAGCGGTGGTGGAGTTGCACTAAATAACGGTTATGAGAAAATAATAGAAGCTAAGGGTTATGTAAAAAGCATTAGCGATATTGAAAACATTGTTCTAAAAGTAAATAATGATTCTCCAATTCTTGTAAAAGATATTGCAAGCGTGCAAAAAGTACCAAGTAGCAGACGCGGTGTTGCTGATTTCAATGGTGAGGGTGAAACCGTAGGCGGTATAGTACTGGTTAGATACCAGCAAAACCCTTATGAAGTTATACAAAAAGTAAAAGAGAAAATAAAAACTTTGCAAAGTGAAGACGTTGAGATCGTTACGGCCTATGATAGAAGCTCATTAATAGACAAAGCTATTGATACTCTAAAGCATACACTGCTTGAAGAATCTATTATAGTGCTTATTGTAACATCTGTTTTTCTTTTCCACTTTAGAAGTGCATTAGTTATAATCATCACCCTTCCCCTTACTGTAATCATAAGCTTTTTACTTATGAAGATGTTTAACATCGGCTCAAATATTATGAGTCTCGGCGGTATTGCCATAGCTATAGGTACAATGGTAGATGCTTCTATCGTAATGGTTGAAAATGCACACAAACATCTAAGTCAGCATAAAGATATTAACAATAAACAAAGGATACAAATAATCTTAGAGTCAAGCAAACAAGTTGGTCGCCCTATATTTTTTGCTTTAATGTTAATAGTAGTCTCTTTCTTACCTATATTTGCCCTAAGCGGTCAAGAGGGAAGACTGTTTTCTCCTCTGGCATTTACAAAGACATTTACAATGATAATAGGTGCTTTTCTTTCTATTACACTGGTACCTATTTTAATGATATATTTTATCAAAGGTAAGATTCACTCTGAAGATCAGAACCTGCTAAATAGGTTTTTTATATCTCTATACACACCTATTTTAAAACTTTTTTTAAAACTTCGTTACGTTGTAATTATAGTAGCTATAGGTATTATAGTTGCGATCTACCCTCTTTACAATATGCAAAAATGGGAGTTCATGCCGCTGCTTAATGAGCAGGACTTTATGTATATGCCGGTAACACCTTATGGTATAAGTATATCTTTGGCAAAAGACCTTACACAACAAACTGACAAAATAATCAAAAGCATACCTGAGGTAAATACCGTATTTGGTAAAGCGGGTCGCGCAAATACCGCAACAGATCCCGCTCCTCTTGCTATGATCGAGACTATAATTACATTTAAAGACAAGTCTGAGTGGAGAGAGGGAATGACTTATGATAAGTTGATGTATGAACTAGAGAAAAAACTAAAAATAAACGGGCTTATAAACTCATGGACTTACCCTATTCGCGGCCGTATAGACATGCTGCTAACGGGTATCAGGACACCACTTGGTATAAAACTATATGGAAACGACAACAAAGAGCTGGAGAGCATATCTTCAGAGATAGAACAAAAACTAAGAACACTTAAACAAAGCCTTAGCATATCAGCCGATAAGTCAAACAGCGGTTACTATTTAAGTGTTGAGCTAAAAGAGAAAAACATGCAACGCTATGGTATTAGCAAACAAGAGATCTTAGACACAATATCTTACGGAGTCGGAGGTAATCAAATTTCTACGTTTGTAAAAGATCTGGAACGCTATCCTATTTCACTGAGATTTAAAGGCAATCAAAGAGATGATCTACATGCTTTAAGAGACCTGCTCATAAAAACTAAGAACGGATTTCAAACTCTGGATACATTTGCAAACATTACATACAAAGAGGGAGCTAGTGTAATTAAAAGTGAAAAAGGGATGAAAGTCTCTTTTATATATATAACTCCGCAAAGCGGTGTAAGTGTAGATGAATATAAACAAGAAGCCATAAAGGTACTGAGTAATGTACAACTTCCAAAAGGCTACTATTATGAGTTTTCAGGTCAAAGTGAGTATTTAGAGTCAGCTAAAAAAAGACTGACTCTTATAGTACCTATTGTAATTGTGAGTATATTTTTACTTATCTATTTGGCTCTTGGTGATCTTTTATATGCAAGTGTCGTATTTGCAACTCTGCCTTTTGCTATATTTGGCGGTTTGTTTTACATAGACTATCTTGACTTTAATATATCGGTTGCAGTTATAGTAGGCTTTTTAGCCCTGCTTGGAGTTGCAGCTGAGACAGCTATAGTTATGATCATATATCTTAAAGAGGCTCTTGAAGACAAAACAATATCAACAGATGCTGCTATACAAAAAGGTAGTGCAGGAAGACTAAGACCAAAACTGATGACGGTATTTGCAATACTTGGAGGACTACTGCCTATTATGTACATTGATGGTGTCGGGAGTGAAGTTATGCAGAGAATTGCAGCACCTATGATAGGCGGTATAGTTACATCTGCTATTTTAACACTACTAGTATTACCATCACTCTTTAAGATAATAGTCGATAGGAAAATGATACAATCTTGACATGAATATACTGCTTTTAGAAGATGATGTTATTTTATCTGAGATCATTAATGAGTATCTTACAGACAAAGGCTACAATGTAGACTGCTCGTTTGATGGGATAGATGCTTATGATCTAGTTGAGTCAAAACATTATGATTTGATGGTCCTTGATGTAAATGTTCCTCATCTAAGCGGGTTTGAACTTCTAAAACTTTTAAAAGAGAATTCAATAAACATTCCAAGCATATTTATAACTTCCCTAAACACTGCAGAAGATGTCAAGGAAGCTTTTAATATAGGGGCAGATGATTATTTAAAAAAACCATTTGATTTGATCGAGTTAGATGTAAGAATAGAACACTTGATAAAAGTGCATAATTTAAAAAGTGACATAATAGCACTAACCAAAGATATAGAGATTGACCCAACCGCACATACTCTAAAAGTTAAAGATAAAATGTTGAGTATTCCAAAAAAAGAGTTTGATATACTAAAGTATTTTGCTAACAATCCTAACAGATTTATATCTCAAGAGGAACTTATAAACAATATATGGCAAACAAGTAATATACCAACAGATGCTACGATTAGGACATATATAAAAAATATTCGTAATCTAGTAGGTAAAGAGTTTATAAGTTCACAAAAAGGAGTCGGCTATAGACTTAACATCTAGTGAAAAAAAACTTTTTTATAAGTTTTTAGGACTTTATTTCAGCTCATCACTTCTTTTGATCATATCTATAGGATTTTTAGTTTATAACTTTGAAGCAAAGCAGATAATGTCTCATCAAAAAGATAGTATGCAAAACGCTGCATTACAGATTGCTGCAAAAGTAATTACATCATATATGACTAATAATGAATTAGAACTACCTAATCTTGAAAAGTATCAGGTAGCATTTTTTAATACGAATAAAGACAAAATAATAGGAGATGATATTGAACATATCATCTTTGAGAAGTCTTTTTACCAAAGTTCTAAAAACAGTTATTTTATATCAGAGGCTGCACAACTGCATCACGGAGTAAAATATATAGTTCTAAAAACCAAAAATAATGATTATGTATTGGAGAAAATTCAATACAATATAATCATAACCTCTGTTTTTGCAATATTAATAATATCATTTGTAGGTTATTTTCTTGGAAAACTATTTTTAATACCAATACAGAGCGAAAGGATAAAGCTAGACAAGTTCATAAAAGACACTACTCATGAGCTAAATACGCCATTAAGTGCGCTTATTATGAGTGTTAATTCACTTAAAAAAGAGAATATAGACAAAAATATATCCCAAAGGATAGATCTTAGTGCAAAAAGAATAAACAAGATCTATTCAGACCTGACATATCTACTATTAAACAATTCAGACAAGCAAATTCAAAAGATAAATCTTAAAGATGTTATAGAAGATGAATTAAATCTATATGAACAACTTGCACACAAAAAAGGAATAACTCTTCACAAAGAGTTAAAAGAGTTATTTGTAAATATTGATAAAGAAAGTATTCAAAGGCTTGTAAGTAATTTGATATCAAACGCTATAAAATACAATAAACCATCAGGCGATCTAGAGATCTCAATAGATGGAGATAAACTTATATTTAAAGATAGCGGTATAGGTATTTCAAAAGAGGATGTAGAAAATATATTTCAACGCTATTATCGAGCCAACAACTATGAAGGCGGTTTTGGTATCGGTTTAGACATTGTAAATAATATTTGCAGTGAATATGGGATTATTATTGATATTGATTCAGATAAAAACCAAGGTACTACAGTAACACTTGATTTTTCAAAAATAGTTATTTCTTAGTTTTATTTTTTTCTATAGAGCATTCAACTTTATTGATATTTAAAAGAACTTTTTTTAGTAAAGATGATAGAAGTTCTTTTTCCTGATTATCTAATACTTCAAAATAGCTAGAGCACTCTTTTGATACATCAAATAATATAGTTTTTATAGTCTCTTCTCCACTATCAGTTAAACATACCAACATACAACGTTTATCTTTTGTATCTGGTTTTCTTGTTATATATCCTCTGGCTTCTAATCTTTTAAGAAGTTTTGTCATCCCTCCAGATGAAAAAATAGTAAAGTCATATAATTGAGTCGGGCTTAATACTTTTCCATTAGTATATAGAGAGGCTAGAACATTAACTTCCGAATGCAGCATATCAAACTTCTCTTTTAGAAAATCTTCTGCATGGCCATAAATACTTTTTTGTATAAGTGTGATCGGGATAGTCATTAGAGAAATATCCGGAAGAATTCCTTCTGAATGTTTTTGATAAAAGTTTGTTATTAGGTCTTGATTTACATAGTTATTTTCCATTTTGAAATTATAGCAGAAATTATATCTTTCTAGAAAGATACTTTTAAGTTCTGTTTTGATAATATTCTACAAAATACAATAAGGGAGATTTTTTGAGAAATATAATAGTTATACTTTCTTTACCTGCATTTATATATGCTTACTCATTAAATGAACTAGTTGATATTGCACATGAGAACAGACTGGTAAAATCTGCTAAGCACTCATTAAATGCAAGTGAAAAAAGTTACGACAGTACACAAAGTTCCTATCTGCCAACTATAGAAATCGGTGCAAGTGCCCAATATGCTTCTAAAGAATCAGCAGCACTTCCGCAAAATACCATTAAAGCGTATGGTAATTTAAAATATACTATTTATGACGGCGGAAAAAAATCTGATCTTTACAATCAGTTAAAATCAAATATAGATGCCCAAGAAAAGAATTTGGAAGCTTTAAAAAACGATATATCTTTAGATGTGTCAAGACTATATTTTGAATACCTTTCTTTGCTTTCTGACAAAAAAGCAACTGAGCAAGAGATGGAGCAGTTGAAAGCAGAGTTAGCAAGACTGAATATGTTTTTTAAAAGCGGTTCAGCTACTAAAGATGAAGTTTTAAAAATAGATTCACGTGTAAAAAATTCAAATGTATCACTTCAGGAGATTGAGCTAAATATTCAAAAAGTACTACACACTCTTGAGTATTATACAACTAAAAAAATAGACACTATTACGGAGGACTCAACTATTAACTACTTAGGTGAAGAGAGTCAAGAACCTAGAGCTGATATTGAAAAACTTGAGTTTGAAGCAAGTGCTATAAAACACAGTGCAGAATCTGTAAGAAGTCAGAACTACCCTACTTTGTTTTTTGACGACACTCTAAGTCATAGCGATTATACATTTGATAATAAGTCTTTAAACATGGGGACACTTATAGAAAATCAAAATATAGCTACTCTTAACATCTCTTGGAATATTCTTGACTTTGGAGCAACTACGAAAAACTATGAAGCTACATATGAGCAGTATCTAAGTCAAAAAAGTCTCCTAGAGCATCAAAAAGCAGTTGCCGATGTTGATTACAGACTAGCACTTAAATCTTTAGAGATCTCAAAAGTAAAAATAGAAGCTACAAAATCTACACTAGATGCAGCCAGTTCAACTTATGAGCTTATAAAACTTCGTTACCAAAACGGCATAGTAGACAACATAGCATATCTACAAGCTTTAAGTGAAAAGTTTGAAGCCAGCCGCGGCTATAAAAGAGCACTTTACGATCATGAAGTAAAAAAAGCTGAACTGCTATATTACAGCGGAAAGAATATTAAGGAGTATTTAAAATGAAAAAATTAACTATATCATTAGCAGCAATTGCAATATTATTTTTAGGATGTAGTGACGATAAGAAGTCATCATCTGCAGCACAACAAAGACAGATGCCGCCTATTCCAGTAAAAGCACATACTGCTAAACTTGAGAATGTAAATTTTGAAAAAAATTACTCTGCAATAATAAAACCTTTCCAAGAAGTTGACGTAGTAGCACGTGTTAACGGACTTCTTGTAAAAGAGAACTTTACAGAGGGTTCTTACGTAAAAAAAGGCGACTTGCTTTATGAGATAGAAAAAGATGAGTACAAAGCTACTCTAGATACTGCAAAAGCAGCTAACCTAAAAGCAAAAGCAAACTACAAAAAAGCTTCAAAAGATTATGAAAGAGCATCTTATCTATTTAAAAACTCTGCAGTAAGTGAGCAAGATTTTGACAATGCTTTATACGCTTATGAAAATGCACAAGCTGAGTTAAAAAGAACAGAAGCTGAACTTAAAAATGCTCAGATTCAATATGATTATACAACTATAAAAGCTCCAATCAGCGGTATTGTAGGTATAAGTCAAAGTGATGAAGGAAACTACATAGAATCTAAAAATTCAACTTTAACTACTATAACTGCGCTTGATTCTGTATATGCTGAATTTTCAATCCCTAGTAGTGACATAGCCAAATATATATCTCAGATAAAAACAGGTTCTGATATATCTATAAAAGTTGCAAATAAAATACATAGTGGAAAAGTTGACTACATAGCTCCAAAACTAGATGCTCAAACAGATACACTTTTAGTTAGAGCAAAACTGCAAAACAAAGAAAGAGACCTAGTAATCGGTTCTTTTGTAGAGGTTTTACTAAGCGGATTTAGTTATAACAATGTTGCAAAAATCCCTCAACATACACTTATAAAAACACCTGATGCAAATCTTGTATACATTATAAAAGATGGTGTAGCTACTATGAAACCCGTTAATGTTATAGATGTTAACAACGGGATGGCTATTATTAAATCAGGTGTTCAAAGCGGTGATCAGATCATTACAAGTAACATTGCAAAAGTTAGACCAAACTCTAAAGTATCTATTATAGGTGGAGAATAATATGTTCTCTGCATTTTTTATAAAAAGGCCAGTTTTTTCAGCTGTAATGTCGATCATTATAGTTTTGGCTGGACTGATTTCTATGTTCTCACTTCCAGTATCAGAATATCCTAGGGTTTCACCTCCACAGATCACTGTATCTACTGTTTATCCGGGTGCAAGTGCCGAGACAATTTCAAAAACTGTTGCAGCACCGCTAGAAGAGCAGATCAACGGTGCAAAAAACATGCTTTATATGAACTCGCTATCTGCTGATAACGGGACTCTTGGGATTAGTATATTTTTTGAAACAGGAACCGATCCTGATGATGCAAAAATTGATGTAAACAACCGTGTTCAAGCAGCTCTTACAAAACTGCCAGAACAAGTAAAACGTCAAGGTGTTACGGTAGCTGAAAGAAGCCCTGACATGCTTCAGGTTGTTATACTTAACTCACCTAACCAAACACGAGATATTACATATATATCAAACTATGCACTTATGAATATAGTGGATGATCTAAAACGTGTAAAAGGTGTTGGTGATGTTAGAATATTTGGTGCAAAAGATTATTCTATACGTGTATGGATTGATCCACTAAAACTAAAAAAATACTCATTAAGTGTAAATGATTTGGTTTTAGCTATTCGTGAGCAAAATGAGCAATATTCCGCTGGTAAACTATCTGCTGAACCGATAGCAAATTCAGAGATGTTTACATATACTCTTGAGACACCTGAGCGTTTTAGTTCTGCCGATGAGTTTGCAAATATTATTATAAAGTCTAACGAAGACGGAAGTGCACTAAAACTAAAAGATGTAGCTACAGTTGAGCTTGGTTCAAAAAGTTATAGCATGAAAACTAAGCTAAACAATTCTCCGGCTATTCCTATGGGTATATTTTTACAAAGTGATGCGAACGCTATAGAGACTGCTGAGGAGATTCGTAAGACTATGGCTGAAGCTAGCAAAGACTTCCCAGAAGATCTATCTTATAAGATCCCTTATGATATTACGGATTTCGTTCAAGTATCTATAAATGAAGTTATCAAAACATTTGTTGAAGCGATCATTCTGGTTATACTAATTATCTTTTTATTTTTACAAAACTGGCGCGCTACACTTATACCTATTTTAGCCGTTCCAGTATCTATTGTAGGTGCATTTGCGGGTATGTATATGCTAGGATTCAGTATAAACCTTTTAACGCTCTTTGGGCTTGTACTTGCTATTGGTATAGTTGTTGATGATGCAATTATCGTAATCGAGAATGTTGAAAGACATATTAAAGAGGGACTTAGTCCATACGATGCATCAATGGTAGCTATGAAAGAGGTTTCAGGTGCACTAGTAGCAATTGTACTGGTACTATCAGCCGTATTTATCCCTGTAGCATTCTTAGGTGGATTAAGTGGTGAGATGTATAAGCAATTTGCCGTAACTATTGTTATATCACTGGCTATTTCAGGTCTTGTTGCACTTACACTGACACCATCACTGTGTGCATCTATGCTAAAACCTACGCACTCTGAGCCTAAATACTTTTTCAAATGGTTTAACAACTTTTTTGAATGGGCTACAAAAGGTTATTCAAATGCTATAAAACTAACTATTAGATATTCATTTTTAAGTATTTTACTTTTTGGCGGACTTATCTTTATTACATACGATCTGTATAAAGATATGAAAACATCACTTGTACCAACAGAAGATAAAGGTACAATCTTTGTATTTTCATACAATCCTCCTGCTGCATCACTAAGCAGAACTGATGGATTAGCAAAAGAGATTCACAATATAGTAGCAGCAGATAAAGAGAATGTAAAAAACATTGTACAGTTTGCAGGTATGGACTTTATGACATTTTCTGAACGTACATTTGCAGCAGCTACAATTGTTAAACTAACAGACTGGAAAGAAAGAACTAGAGAAGATCAACATGCACTTCAAATAGCGGCAGGACTAAACAAAAAACTATTTGCTACAAGTGATGGATTTTCTTTTGGTGTAGTACCTCCGCCTATTCGAGGTATGGGAATCTCCGGTGGATTTGAAATGTATGTTCAAGACAGAACTGGTGGTGATATAAAGACTCTTCAAAAATATGTAGGAGAGATCATTCAAAAAGCAAATGCACGTCCTGAGCTTACCGGACTTAGAACAAATCTTAACACTCGTATACCAAAATATGAGATAAACGTAGATGTTCAAAAAGTAAAAGCAAAAGGCGTATCATTAGCTGAACTATACCAAACACTTAGTGCTACACTTGGAGCTTATTATATTAATGACTTTAACTTGTTTGGTCGTACTTATCAAGTACAGATGCAAGCAGATCAAGAGTTCAGAAAAAACCCTACAGATCTAAATGATATATATGTTCGCTCTAGTAACAACGAGATGCTTCCACTTAGCTCTTTTGTAACACTTAAAGAAAGCGTTAATGCTGACCTTGTTGAGAGATTCAATCTGTTTATGGCAGCTAAGGTATCTGGTCAACCTGCACTTGGATATAGTTCAGGTGATGCATTAAAAGCAATAGAAGAAGTAGCAAATGAGGTGCTTCCTGATGGTTATACAATCAGTTGGGTAGGTAGTGCGTACCAAGAGAAAAAAATATCTAGTGCCGGAGCTATGGCATTTGTAATGGGTCTTGTGTTTTTATACCTAATCTTAGCAGCCCAATATGAGAAGTGGTTGATGCCTGTATCTGTTGTTATGGCTGTACCGTTTGCAATATTTGGTGCCGTTATAGCTACACACTTTAGAGGTTTGCAAAACGATATCTATTTCCAAATAGGGCTATTGGTTCTAGCAGGACTTGCCGCTAAAAATGCGATCCTTATTGTTGAGTTTGCTATGCAAAAGCGTAAAGAAGGAAAAGAGCTTGTAGAAGCTGCTATAGAAGCTGCTAAAATACGTCTAAGACCTATTATTATGACCTCTTTAGCATTTACTCTAGGTGTTGTTCCTCTAGCATTAAGTACTGGTGCCGGAGCAGCAAGCCGTCACTCAATCGGTACAGGTGTAATGGGTGGTATGATTTCAGCTACATTCTTAGCAATTGTATTCATACCTCTGTTTTATATACTTATATCAAAACTTATAAAAGATAAAAAATAAGATTTTAAGACCTTTCGGTCTTTTAGTCTTACCAATAACCTAACATACTCCACCAAACTCCACCGACTAAAGTCCAGATACTAAGATTTACAACACTCATAATAAAACCCATTTTCCACCACTCTTTTAAAGTGACATAACCTGAGCCGTAAACTATAGGTGATGTTCCAGTTGCATAGTGTGTTAATGACATCATTAAAGATGATGCAGCGGCTAAAATAAATGCTAAAAAATACGGAGGTGCTCCAAGAGCCAACCCAGCTGCGAAGAAAGCACCAAACATAGCCGTTATATGTGCCGTAGTACTAGCAAAAAAGTAATGTGCATAAAAATATAGTCCGACCAATATAAAAACTGATAGTTCCCAGCCGATACCCATACCTGATATATAAGTTTCTATAAGAGTTGAGAACCATTTAATAAGTCCAAGTTTATTTAAAAAAGACGCCATCATAACAAGAGCTGCAAACCAAGTAATTGTATCCCAAGCTGTTTTCTCATTTAACACATCTTCCCATGTCAATACACTAGTTACAAGCAATATAGACAAACCAAGCATAGCTACACTGGTTGCATTGAAACTAAAAGAGTCTCCAAAGATCATTGATGGCACACCAGCCCATAAAAAAAGCAATAATCCAAATACACTTATTGTAATCTTTTCATCACGGCTCATATTACCCATCTCTTCTAGTTTGTCTTGAGCAAATTTTGGAGCATCAGGCGTTTCTTTAACATCAGGCGGGAAAAAGAAATTTATAACTAATGGTACTAGTGCTATACAAACTAAACCAGGAAGCAGCATTGCTAATGCCCACTGAGTCCACGTAATACTTATATCAAGATTTGTTGCATCTGCTATAAACTTAACAACCAATGGATTAGGTGCAGTAGCTGTAATAAACATAGCTGAAGTGATTGGATTTATATGGTAACTTGACAATGCAAGATACTTTGCAGTCTTATTTTCACTTTTGTTTTCATACGGTGAGTCAAAACTTGATGCGATTGATTTCATAATAGGATGGATTATACCACCACCACGGGCAGTATTACTTGGTGTTACAGGTGAGATAACAAGCTCTGAAACGGCAAGAGAATACCCTACTCCAACCGTTTTTTTTCCAAATAGTGATATAAAATAATAGCCTATACGGTGTCCAAGACCTGTTTTAGACAAACTTCTTGAAATTATGATCGCAATACCGATTAGCCATATAAGAGGACTTGAAAACCCGCTAAGTGCATCTTTAATTGCTATCTTTGGATCAGGGTTTGTAACACCTGTAATCGCTACCAATGTAATTGCAATAACAGCTATAGAACCTATTGGCATCACTTTAGCTATTATTGCCGCAATAGTTCCGATAAACAATGCCAAAAGATGCCAAGCTTCAGGTGTAACGCCTTTTGGCACTGGGATAATAAACCAAATAGTTAGCGTTATAAGTAATACAATAACAGCCGGAAGTGTTTTAAACTCTTTTTGCATCTAATATATCTAGATATCTAATTTGGGAGCGCTAAAATGATAACCTTGAGAGTAATCGATTCCCATCTCTTTTACTTTATTTAAAATAGACTCATTCTCAACAAACTCAGCTATAGTTTTTATTCCCATTTTTTTGGCAAAACCTACAATAGTAGACACTACTATCTCTGCTTCTTTAGATTTATCAATATCTTTAATCATTGAGCCGTCTATTTTAATATAGTCCGCGTTTAGTTTTAAGAGATATTCAAAATTACTATACCCTGTACCAAAGTCATCTATAGCTATTTTACAGTTATAAGATTTTACCCTCTCGATAAAACTGTGAACCTGTTCAAACTTTTCAATTGATTCTGATTCTACAATCTCAAATACAACACGTTTACCTATCTTATATCTCTCTAACATATTGATAATATAATCGTTGATCTGCTGATCTAAGATATCTTCTATTGTAAGGTTGATAGAAAATTCATGGTTTTCATCTTTAAACTTATCAAAACTTTTTTGGATCATAATTTGAGTGATTTTATTATAATGTTTTGTTTTTTTAGATATCTCAAGGAAGAAAAACGGTGATATAAGTTTGCCTTCTTCATCTTTAAGTCTTACAAGAGATTCATATTTTTCATATTCACCTGTTTCATTGTTAACAATAGGCTGAAATACAGGGACTATATTATCAGTCTCTATCGCTTTTTTTATCTTTTTAGTCCAGTTTATGTTATTTTTATACTCATCGTTTAAAGAGATATCGTCATTATAAACAACAAAGCTTTTATTCTTTTTTTTAGCTACTTTAAGGGCCATATCTGCCGTTGATAGAATTTTTTGTTTATCTTCAAATGAGATTGCCGTACTCAGGTTTAGATATAACTCTTCTTCATCTATAACTACAGGATTTTTTGATATTTTTTTGGCTATATCTGACACATTCTCAATAAATGTTTTTCTATCAGTATATTTTGAGAATATAACGAACTCATCACCTTGTAGATGATATACTAAAAAGTCTGTATTTTCAACAATAGAGTTCAATAAACTAGACAGTTGAATAATTACATAATCACCTTTTTCATGCCCGTAAAAATCATTAACTTCTGAAAAAGAATCTACATTTAGTATAGCTAAAGCAGGTTTTTTAGAATCATTAAGATCTTGTATAAGTTTATATCTGCTACCTAGTCCTGTCAGAGAATCCGTATTTGCTATATTATCAAGCTTTTTTTGTTGTAATACCATCTGAGTAATATCATGTCTTACAGCTATATATTCAACAATACTTCCATCATCGTCTAGTATTGGTAAAATCGATATATCTACCCAATAGTCCCCATTTTTAGCTCTATTTTTTAAAATGCCTTTCCAAGTTTTTTTTGACTTGATAGTTGTCCATAAATCTCTAAATAACTCTTTTGGATTATCAGGATGTCTTACTATACTGTGAGGTTTTCCTATAATCTCTTCTCTTGTAAAACCTGTTATCTCGCAAAACTTGTCATTGACATAAGTTATTCTTCCGCTAAGATCTGATTTTGAAACTATACTTGACTCATCCATTGCGTTTTGATGGCTTTTTAGAACAGCAAAATTATTTTGCAGTTCTTTATTTGTTTTATCCATCTTATTTAAAATTTTTTCAAATCCGTATTTCACAATTAAAACAGCAACTATATATATGCTCACTAACAACAATATGACTTTTAAAATTGTAGTTTGAAAGTGTTGTGTTAAAAATGTTACGTCATTAAATATAAGTACCTTCGCACTTACATCGCCTTTAAAATCTTTATGATCAAAAAGGTATATGTCAAAAATTTTTCCATCTCTTTCTATTCTGGTATCAGTTTCTAACTTATAATCTTTTGGTAAATGTTGTATAAGTTCTTTATCGTCTAAAGTACTTGTATTTAACCTGTAGCGACCTATAAGTAAATTACCTTTTGCCGCATATTTTTTGTTAAGGATCTCTTCCTCTTTGGCAAAAATAATTCCAGATACATTATAATTTTTTTTCATTTTATTTAAAATGTAATTTGGTTTAATACCAATCTCCACCGCCCCTATATATTCACTAGAATAAAAGATAGGAATCATTATTCTGTGACCTAAGAGATGTATACCTGCTTCATACGCAGAAATAGGTTTTTTATTTTCGTGCATATATCTGCACATCTCTCTTTTTGCAGCTATATTATCATCATATAAACTTGGATTATGCATTCTTAAAAGAGTATAACCATCAGGCTTATGAAAATGCATAATTGCTACACTTTCATTCTCTTTTTTTAATAAATCCCATCTCTCTTTTACAAGTTTATAAAGTTTTTTTCTGTCTTTATTTTTTACGGCTTCTAAAATATGAGGAGAGTTTACAATACCCTCTAAGCGACTTTTGTAAAGTATTTCAATATTTTCTATAGTATTCTTATAAGCAGTTATAGTTTTTTCTCTATAAATTTTTTCTTCTCTTATAAGGTCACTATTTTCATTCATATATATATTTATAAGTGTTATAAGCATCAAAATAAATAATGCTATTGACATAAATAATAATAGTTTAAATTTCGTTCCTGTAAATCTGCGCATCATTAGTTATCACCGTAACCTTTTTGCATCTGTGCTCTTTTTGCCAGCATCTGTACACTTTGTGAAAGATCTTCACTGGCTATATGGTAGTGTTTATGAAGTTTATCTAAAGAGCCGTCTATTTTTTCCGTTAGCTCTGTAATAAGATCTTCTATCTGCTCTTTTATGTTATGTATATCTTCATCTTGAGATTGTCTTAGTTCATGAGATATTAAACTTAATTGAGATTGTGATTTTACATAGTCTGATTTTACTTCATCTATCTCATTCATTAATGATTTTAATTTTAAATATATCTCATTCACTATAGAGCTTTGTTCCTGTATCTCACTCATTTTTTTAGATGAAAGTGACATCTGCGTCAACAACATTTGTGAGTCTTTTGATATATTTGATATTTTGTTCTCACTCTCATATAAAGCTGTATCTAAACCCTCACTGTGAGACTTTAGATGTTTTAACTGATCTTCATAAGCTTTTGAGATCAGGGCTATCTTAGATATAGTTGCATTGATTATTGAATCAGAAATATTTTTAGAGATATTTTGCACTTTAACCATACTTAGTTTTACTTCTTCTAAGTCCTTTGAAAGATCCACTTTACTCTCAGCTACGTCTTTTAGCAATGCCTGCAGTTTATTATAATGGTCTTGTTCTGAAATACGCGTCATCTCAATATGTTTATGTAGAAGCTTGTCTAATGATGGCATTTGTGTGTCTATAAAATCTTTAAAAGCTTTTTCAACACCTTTGTTTAAAACTTTCATCTCTTCAAACATATCTATAAATTTATTCTGGTTAGATTTTATAGTATCGAGTGATTTTATATCCTCTTTAAACTTGTTTCTAACCTCTTCTCTTGCTGCCAAATCAGATTGTTGAGACTCGCTCATTTTAATCTCAAGTTCTGATGTGTATTTTTTAAGTTGTGTGATCTGATCAATCAAAGCTTGTGTAAATTCATACTGTTTCTTTTTTTGTTCAGACTCTACTGTCTGGTGCATGATATTCATTAAAACGTAAAGAATAAGCGATGTTAAAAGTGCAAATGATGATTCTCGTAATAGAAGAATTAAGTCTTGATATTCAGGGTGTGTTATAAAGTGTACTACACTACTAATAGCACCAATACCAATCATTAAAGGAGCATAATTGATTTTTGTCGGTTGTTTTAGGATTGATATTTGTCTTAAAAAAAGAATACCCATAATAACAAAAGATATAATAATATCAATACTAAACACCAAAAGCCCCATTTTAAAAATTATTTTAAATTATTATATCTAAAATTTCCTTGGGATTTTTTATAACTATCTCGTGATCGGACTGCGGTGTAAATCCCCATGTAGCGAAAATAGAGTTTATACCTGCATTTTTTGCACTCAACATATCTTTAGAGTTATCACCGATCATCCATGCTCTATGCTTGTCATGTTCGTAATTATAGTGTTCAAGTATATGATGAAGCATCTCAGGACTTGGTTTTGAATGTTTTACTTTATCTGCACCTATTATTACATCAAAAAGGTGTGCTACATCCAAGTACTCAAGCATTCTTTTTGCAAACTTTGTTGGTGCATTTGTAGCTACTGATATTTTTATGCCATTGTTTATTAAAGCTTCTAGAGTTTCCTTTATACCATCATAAAGGTAAGGATTCTTTACACATTGTTCATAATAATGCTCTTCAAATATATCTCTAGCACTATCTTCGTATATCTCAGTTTGATAAAAAAGATACGGAAGATTTCTGACTTCCATATTGATCGCATCTACGATAAATTTTTCACTTAACGGCTCAAGGCTGTAGTGAGTTTTTCTCACATGATTTACGGAAATAGTTATATCTTTTTGAGAATCAAGCAGTGTGCCGTCCATATCAAATATAACTACACGCATAACTATCTCATTTTATTGTATATCTCTTGCAGAGCTTCTACAAACAAGTCAGAATCATTAGGGCATCTAGCAACCCTATAATCAGCTAAACCAATCTCATCAGCTATCTCTTTATATTCGATCTCCAGTTCATAGTCTGTCTCAGAATTATCTATAGTAAAAGCTATAGGAAAGATAACAACCTTTTTACCTTTAAGCTCTTGCAACTTTTCATCTAACGATGGTGTAAGCCACTGCATTGGTCCCACTTTTGACTGATATGCTATATGTACTGATGAGAATTCCATACCTTTTTTAGCCATCATATCTTTTAAAATATCTACATGTCTAACTACATGCTTTTGATATACATCACCTCTGTCCACTATCTTTTGAGGAAGACCGTGTGCTGAGAATATGAGTTCATATTCACTATACTTTTCACCATCCAAAACATCTTCTATATTCTCTAAAATAGCTTGGTTGTATTTTTCATTTTTGAAAAAATGTTTTATCTCTGTTAGCAGTGCATCACCGCCTAATAGATGATACTGCTCTTCAAAATCTTCTAGTGATGATTTTGTTGTAGTAGTAGAAAACTGCGGGTATAAAGGTATTAGATATATTTTGTCAACATCTTCTTTATTTAAACGCTCTATAACTTCCGAAGCAAAAGGCGGCGTATAACGCATTACAAAATCAACTATAACACTATCTCCGACTTTATCTTGAAGCTTTTTTACAAGATTACATGTGTGCCCTACGATTGGAGATTTTCCACCTAGCTGCTCATAGATCTCCTGAGAAGATTCTGTTCTTGTAAAAGTTATCATTGTAGCTATAAACTTTCTTAAAAGTGAGCTTTTAACAGTAATGATATTTTTATCGTTAAACATATTTGTTAAAAATACTTCAACCTCTTCTAGGTTGTTTGGTCCACCCATATTTAAAAGTATTATTGCTTCTTTTTTCAATCTTGTTCCTCTTTTACATGCAGACTTACATCATACATAAACTGTTGTAATGGTAGCATATCTTCATATATTTTATAAAGCTTATCTATAAGTTTTTCACCATTAGTGATCAGCTTAGGATCCAGTGTCGTATATGTAGCCATACCTTTATACAAAGATAAATCCACATTACTCATATCCTTGTCAAAACCGCGTGGAAGTCGTTTATACCCTTTATCTATAACTTTGTATCCTGATGCAGTTATTTTATCTAAAATCGCTTTTAACTCGTTCCTTTTATGATCATCTTTAATATAACCTCTATAAGCATCAAGCATAGGTTTTTCAAACCATCTTACACCTACGGCTACAAACAACTCATCAGGGCTAAAATGCATATAAAATCCTGAGCTTTGAAGCCTTTTAGCGTTGCCTTGCCAAAATATGAAACCTATTCTGTGTTTGATCGGAAGTTTATTTGCACCCATGCGGCGGATATCACGATATATGCGAAAAAGAGATTTATTGATTTTAGGTTCATAATTGATAGTTGGCTCAAGCGCCATTAGATGATCACCCATCTCTTCTACAAAAAGTCGAGACGGGTTTAAAATAAGTTCTTGATACTCTTTTTTATGAGCTTCAAACCATTCTTTATTATTGTTTTTACGAATAGATTCTAAAAAAGGCAAAGCACCTTCTGCAAATCCTGTAAAACTCATATCTACTTCTTTAAGCTAATTTTCTGTTTCTGTAAGCAAATGCTATTACTATAGCGATCACTATATATGTAACAGGTACAAAATCAGGAATCGGCACAGGATCCCCTTTAGCATATGAGTGAAGCCCTGCAAGATAATAATTAACTCCAAAGTAAGTCATTATAACACTTGTATAACTAAGTAAAGATATTACTGCAAAGTTGAAATCACTGTAAAGCGCTTTAATAAATCTTAGGTGAACTACAACTGCATATACTAAAATAGTTACAAGTGCCCAAGTCTCTTTTGGATCCCAGCCCCAGTAACGACCCCAAGACTCATTTGCCCAAACACCGCCTAAAAAGTTACCTATAGTCAGCATAGCCAGACCTATCATTAAACTCATCTCATTAATAGCATTTAATTCTCTAATTGCGTTAGATATATGTTTGTCATTTTTTTGTGTTTTAGCGATAAATAAAATAATAGCTACAAATCCAAGTAAAGCACCAAGTCCCAAGAAACCGTAACTTGCAGTAATTACAGCAACGTGAATACTTAACCAGTATGATTTAAGTACAGGTACCAAGTTTGTAACTTGAGGATCCATCCAGTTTAAATGAGCTACAAAAAGTATAAGCCCTGCAAGGATAGATGTAGACGCCATAGTAAGCGGTGAGCGTTTTGAGAATATAAACCCTGCAAGAACAGTAGCCCAACCAATATAGATCATCGATTCATATCCGTCAGACCAAGGAGCATGACCTGATATATACCAACGAAGAGCCAAACCGATAGTATGCGCTACAAAGAAAAGAACTAGTAACCAAAGAGTAGCTTTTGAAAACATGTCTAATTTAAAATTTGGTTTTAAAATTTTAATAAAACTAAATATCAACAGTATAAAACCTACCAGCAGATAAAATGGATACAGGTTTTCAAAAATATTAGCTTTGTTATAAAAAACTTCCGCATTAATTTTACTATCTGAAGGGTAGATCTCTTTTCCGTAAAAATGCTGATACTCTGCTATTTTTGCAAGAGCTTCATCAGCCATAGTCCAATTTGATGTTTTAATACCCTCATCTACTGCTGAAAAATAAGCAAATGCAATGCTTCTTAGCTTTGTTGCATCTTCATATGCAAAAGTTTGAAGTGCATCTATAGTAGCAAACCATTTGTTATTTACATCACTAGGTTTAGGCCATATTTTTAAAAGTGAACCAGTATATACTGAATAAGTAATATTAACTTTTTCATCAACTTTTAAAATATCTTTATCAAACTGATTTCTATGCTTTGGCTGTTTTCTCATAGCAGTCTCTACGTATGAAGAGAGCTTATAACCTCTTATATTTTCAGGATCCATAAAAAATTGTGAAAAAGATGCGTATTTAGAACCCTCTTTTAGAGATAGGATTTTATTGATCTCTTTATTTTTTGTACGGATCATTTTTATATCTCTGTATTCGTCAGGCTTTATCATCATGCCAAGTACTACTTGAGTCGGTGTAAGAGTGTAGTTTCCAACTTTAAGATTTGTACTTCTGTGTACTTTGGCAAGTATCTCAGTAGCAAGTGTGTTTACAGGCTTCATTCTACCGCTTGCATCTTGTAGTACCAACTTACCAAACTCTTCAGAGTGTTTTTTATCAAAACTGACAATTGTTTTTATCTCAGGTGCCAAAACATTTGCCTGCAACGGAGTTAAATTAGCAGCGATTCCTACAGCTAGTATAAGTGCCGATGCACTTGAAGCTTTTTTAGCCTTTTTAGCTAAAGCTGCAAATCTGTTTTGTCTTGAAAATAGAGACCACACCATACCTACTGTCAATAAAAAATAACCTATATATGTCGGCAGTGTTCCAGGATCATTATTTACAGACAGAATTGTCCCCATCTCGTCTTGATCGTATGAAGATTGGAAAAATCTAAATCCGCGATGTTCAAGTATATTGTTCATATATATTCTATAAGGCATCTCAAGATTTTCATCTTTATCAATAAGCACTACTTCACTTGCATATGAAGATGGGCTCATAGAACCTGGATAACGATCCAATTGAAAATCTTTTAAGTGGATTGAAAAAGGCAGAGTAAGTTTTTTAGCTCCGTATGATAGATGAACATCTACTCCGTTAATAACGTTATGAGTCTCTTTAGCTTGACGACCAGATTGTCCAAACACCATAACTTCTTCACTAGTTCCGTCTACGTCTACATTAAAAATAAGTGCATCTACACCTGGTGCCATTGCCGAAGCATTAGGATTTGAGATAAGTTTTTTCTTGGCTGATGGATAAAATTTCTTTAATACAAAACCTGCATTATCTGTAGTATATAACATTCTAGTATTAAAAGATGTCTCTTTGCTTGGCTCTATTTTTCCATTTTCCTGAGTATCCATGCTTAATGTTTTCAAAGCAACTTTATGAGACAGATATAGTTTTTTATCTTTTATATATATATTGAAAATATCTTTGTTTTCAAACTTTGTATTTGAATTAAAATTAAGAATATAATCTTGAGATTCATAATATTCACCATCTCGTAAAACTACAGATTCACCTTGTCCATTAGATGTTACCATCATATCAAGGGTAGCTATTCCACCCTCTGTCTCTTCCAAAGATTCAACTACATCTGGGATATATCTAACAAGTTTTACATCTACTTGTTTTCCATCAATATTCAAACTAGAATCTAATGTATTTTGTGAGCGTTTTGATAGGTATATACTCTCTTGTGTACTTTGTGTTTTTCCATTTAATGAAGCACTTATGCTAAAATAAGTATCGGCACTAAGCATTGTATTTGCGCTTGCATTCTCACGGATATGCATACTGCCTTCATAACCTATATAACGAGTAATAGCAGCACCGATTAAAATAATTAAAAAAGCAACGTGAAATATAAAGATTGGAGCTTTCTTTACGCTAAACATTTTAAATCTTACTATATTTATAATAAGATTTATTGTTAAAAGTCCCATAAGAACTTCAAACCATAGTGCATTATATATGTCAGCTTTAGCAGTCATAGTACCGTAATCATTTTCTATAAATGTTGCATAAGCTATTGAAAAAGCAAACATCAACATCAAAACTGCCATAGTTTTCATGGAACCGAATATATTTAATAGTAACTTCATAATATCCCTTAAATTAAAAAAAGATATTATAGTTTTTAATAGATAACAGATTGTTAAATAAATACGTAGTTCTGTAACTTAGAATCCCATTTAAAGTACTTTGAAACTTTTTCAAAAGCTTTTTGAACAAGCGTATCGTCATCTATGTTTGAATCATATATAGTTATCGGTGTATGATAGTATCTATTATAAGACTCTATAGGATGAAAAACTATATCCTGCCATGTAAATTCTATTTTGCCCTCATAAGGTTCAAATGGAATTCTACTTATAACAGTTTTATTTTTAACCCTGCATTTAAAATAACAAACAACATAAAACTGATCTATCTTTACATGGTCTAGTATCTTGTTTAAGCTGTGTCTTTTCATATTGGCTCCCCTTATACAAAAAAACACATTAAGCAATATATATACCAAAACCTTTTTTGTTAGTATCAAGCAATTCAACCTTACCACCGTGAGCTTCGGCAATTTGAGCAGATAACACAAGCCCTAACCCGTTACCCTTTACCTTAGTTGATTTAAAAGCTTCAAATAACTCTTTTTTATTTTCTATAGGTACACCACTATCATATACGTAAAATTTATGTGTGTTATCTTCATATCTATATACTAACTCTATAACACCTGTATCTTCATCATCTAACTCTATCGCATCAATGGCATTAAACAAAAAATTTGAAAATAAGATCTCTAATAGATCTATATCTCCATCGATTTCAAAATCGTTCTCCGGCATTATAAAGCTTATCTCTTTTGAGTATCCGTAACTTCCACAGTCATTAATAAGATGCTCTCTTAGCTTTGAGAATTTAAAGACTTTTTTGTTTATCCTTATTCCCTTTGAGAACATCAATGTAGCTTTTATAATGCGTTCTATTTTAAATATAGACTTTTGGATCTCATCCACGATAGGAATATTCTCAGGCAGTACACGTTTTTTAAGAGTTGAGCTAAGTAGAGATATAGAACCGATAGGATTTCTGATTTCATGAGAAAGATGTGCTGCCATCTGCCCCATTGTAGCTAGGTTTTCTCTTCTTTTTTGCTCGGTAATGTCTGTACAAGAGAACATTTTTTTATCTTTATGAGTAGAACTTTTAACTATGTATGAACGGTCTTCAAAGTTAAGTTCATAATCATCGTCGCGAAATTCCATAAGCTCAAATAATTGCCATAATTCTCTGGCTTTAGAGTTTTGTAAAAACACTTCACCGTTTTCATTTAAGATCCATATGGCATTTGGCAGGAACTCAACTACTTTTTCAACAGTACCCTGCAAGTGATCATAAGACTGCTTTAGTTCTGTAAACTCTTTCTCAACCTTGTAAGTCTGTTCAATTAAAAGAGTAAGTTCCTCTTGGGTTATTTGATTTTCGCTCAAACAGTATATCCTAGTATGATTTTATAAAGCGAGTGTGCATCATCACTTCCTGCAAGCTCACGAATAGAGTGCATAGCTAAAGTTGGAAGTCCTACATCTATAGTGTCAATTCCAAGACGAGTTGCTGTTATTGGACCTATTGTTGAGCCACAACCCATATCGCTTCTAGTCACAAACTGCTGATAAGGCTCGTTGATACTTGAAGCCACATTCATGAATCTTGAAATTGTTTTTGTACTTGAAGCATAACGCTGATTTGCATTTATCTTTATAACTGCACCCTTATTCATTAAAGGGGCGTGTTCTTTATCATGTTTAGAATGATAGTTTGGATGCACTGCATGAGCGTTGTCTGCACTTATGAGTGTAGATGAGCGAACCATATGTACAAAATCTTCATAATTTGGAAATATTCTCTTTAGTGTATTTTCCAAAAAGCTTCCTGCAGCTCCACTAACACTGTCACTTCCAACTTCTTCGTGATCATTTGCTACAAATATCATAGGAGTATTAGCTTCAACAGAGCATATACTTACAAGTCCTACATAACATGAAAGTAGATTATCAAGTCTTGCAGAAGCTATAAAATCATCATTTAAACCAACATAAGAAGCTTCTTGAGCATCGTAAAAGCTAAGTTCATTTGCATATATCTCTTTAACATCACTTATGCCGTTTTTAACAAGTTCTTGTTTTATGAACTCTTCTAAGTCAAAATCTTCACTTGTAGTCAATATAGGTGAAATATCTGTTTGTTTGTTTATAGTTCTTTCATTGTTGGCATTCTCATCCAAATGAATTGCTAAAGAAGGGATTGTAGCTATTTTCTTTTTAACATCTATAAGTGTCTCTTTTATCATGTTGTTTGAATCTAAATAACTTACACAACCAGCTAATGATAAGTCTCTATCAAACCATGGATTTAAAAGAAGTCCTCCGTATGGTTCAACTCCAAACTTTACAACACCGTGTTCTTTCATAACAGAGTTTGGTTTTAGTTTCAGGTTTGGTGAATCTGTATGAGCACCAACTAAAAGATAGTCTTTTCTTTTTGGATATGTAAAAGCTATAAGTGATGAATCGTTTCTTGTTACATAGTATTTTTTACCCTCTTGTAAACTCCATGCCTGCTCTTCAAAAACTCTCTCAAATCCTGCATTCTCAAGCATCATACCTATATTTTTCGTAGCATGATACGGTGTAGGCGATGCATCTAAAAATCCTAGTAGTCCTTCGTTAAAATCATTTTTTTCCAAAAAATATCCTTCTTTTACCTATAATATATCTATATTTTCATTCCCGTCAATAGCTTTTATGATATTATTATTTACTCTAATAGCAGAATCTATTACTATGTTTTGCAGTTTAGAGATAATAGTTACTTTTAACTCTCTGCTTCCAGGATTTTGTCTAACAAGAGTATATAACTCTTCTAACTGATTTGTATCATCACTTAACCTGATGGCTAAATTTAAAGGTTCTTGCGGAATCTCACGAACTTCTTTTTTCGTTTTTTTTGTCTCTTTTGCAGCCTCTTTTAGTGTCATGATCTTTGTAACACCAATTCTGGTAAACATCTCAGTATGAGTTATTTTTGCTTTAAATGCTATGGGTTCATCAAGATCCATCTCTTCAAGCTCGTTTAGTTTATCTTCAAAAAGCATAATGTCTATGTTTCCGTGAAAATCCATAAGATCAACTATTCCAAACTGATTACCTTTTTTTGAAATCTTTTTCTGAACATCTTCAACTTTACCTATAAAAACAACATATGAGCCGTCTTTTGCATCAGATATCTCAGATGACAGTGTATAATTTAACTCCTCTATCTGCTCTCTAAATTCATCAAGAGGGTGACCAGATACATAAAAACCTAAAGTGTCTTTTTCAAATTCCAGAATGGCTTTAAGAGAATACTCTTCAGAGTTTGTAAGTTTAAGATCAACTGTAGTTATCTCAGCATCATCTCCAAACAAACTACCCGCTGCATTTTTCTTTGCTTCACTTGCATTTTTGGCAGTCTCAACAATAGTTTCTATCTGATCAAGTAAAGCTTTACGCGAATATCCAAACCGATCGAACGCTCCAGCTTTAATAGCAGATTCAATAACACGCTTGTTTACTTTTGATGGTTCTATTCTATTTACGAAATCTTGTAAAGATGCATATGGGCCGTTTTCTTCACGCTCTTTAAGCATAGAATGAATCGCTGCTTCACCAACACCTTTTATACCACCAAGTCCAAAAAGAACTATATCTTGATCATCTTTAGTGATTGCAGAGAACTCTAGCTGAGAGTCACAAATATCAGGCGGTCCAAGCTCAATTCCCATACGTTTAACTTCATCGATATAACGAACAACTTTGTCGGTATTGTCTTTATCACTGGTTAAAAGTGCAGCCATAAACTCATTTGGATAGTATGTTTTTAGCCAAGCTGTTTGAAATGTAACCATCGCATATGCAGCCGAGTGAGACTTGTTAAAACCATAACCGGCAAATTTTTCAATCAGTTTAAACAGATCACTTGCAAGGTTATAGTCAAGTCCAAGTTTTTGTGCACCTTCGGAGAATAAACGGTTATATTTCTCCATCTCTTCAACTTTTTTCTTACCCATAGCACGACGAACAATATCTGCACCGCCTAGACTCATACCACCGATAATCTGAACGATCTGCATAACTTGCTCTTGGTATACAATCATCCCGTAAGTTGGACCAAGTGTGTCTTTTAGAAGATCAAAACTCACCTCTTCAAAAGGGTAAAAGATCTCTTTTCTACCATGCTTACGCTCAATAAAGTTATCAAGCATCCCAGATTCCATCGGACCCGGTCTGTATAATGCCAAGACCGCGATCAAATCCTCAAAGTTAGATGGTTTTAGACGTTTATTCAGATCCTGCATACCAGAAGACTCTATCTGGAACATACCTATTGTTTCACCAGTTTGAATAACCTCATAAACCTTAGGATCGTTCTCATCTATTTTATGCCAGTCTACATCTATATCGTAACGGCGTTTTATAAGTTTCGTAGCATTTTGAATAACGTCAAGTGTTTTAAGACCAAGGAAGTCAAATTTGATCAGATCTATATCTTCCATGTAGTTTAGTGAGTATTGTGTAACAAAAGTATTCTCACCTGAAGGCTTATAAATTGGTGTTTTTTTCCATAATTCTTCATTACTAATAACTACACCGGCAGCGTGAATCCCTGAATTTCTTTTAAGCCCCTCTAGTTTTTTAGCAAATTCCCAAACACGAGCTGCATTGGCATCAGTTTCAATAAGTTCTTTTATTTTAGGTTCTTTTTGGAAAGCTCCCTCTTTAAACTCATCACCCTTCATCTTTCCATTAAGTGTGATACCAAGCTCATCAGGAATTAGTTTAGCCATCTTATCAGCTTGAGAAAGCGGCATATCAAGTACACGTGCAACGTCACGTATAACCCCTTTTGCCAGAAGTGAACCGAAAGTGATGATCTGCGCAACCTGATTACGTCCGTATTTTTTTACAACGTAGTCTATTACTTCACCACGGCGAGCCTGCATAAAGTCCATATCGATATCGGGCATCGATACACGTTCAGGGTTAAGAAACCTCTCAAAAAGAAGATCATACTTCATAGGGTCAATATCTGTTATCTCTAAAGCAAATGCAACTAAAGACCCTGCAGCTGAACCACGCCCGGGTCCTACGGCTATTCCCATTCGCTTAGCTTCGGCAACGAAGTCCCAAACGATCATCATATAACCAGGGAATTTCATAGAGTTGATGATCTCCATCTCAAACTCTAGTCTGTCTTTATACTCTTGATGACGATCCTCAGGGACAAACTTTAAACGCTCTTCTAACCCCTCTCGACACTTATGAATAAAATATGCTGCGTCATTTTTATCAGCTGCAAGAAGGTGTTTCTTTTTATCATCATCACTTGCATCCGCACCTAATGGCGGATCATCGTCAAAGTCTATATCTAGACCCTCTTTTTGAGCATACTCTTTTGTAAATTTAAAGTTAGGTGGTGTAGGAGTTTTAACTATAGGTACAAAATCTTCACACTTATCAACTATCTCTTGAGTGTTTGTAAGTGCTTCAGGGATGTCTGCAAAAAGTTTTGCCATCTGATCAGGAGATTTTAGATAGAACTCATGTACAGAGTGACGCATACGGTTTGGATCATCATAAAGTTTATTCATACCGATACACATAAATGCTTCATGGTACTGTGCATCATCTGGATATGTATAGTGGGTATCGTTTGTAGCTACTACTTTAATACCTGTCTCTTGAGAAATTTTTAGAATCTGTTCATCTATATTTAGCTGATCACCAATACCGTGACGCATGATCTCTAAATAAAAATCATCTCCGAATATTTCTTTATATTCTAATGCAATTTTTTTTGCTTCATCGTAGCCTTTTGCACCAAACTTAACATTTCTTTCACTAAGATTTAAATGCCAGTTTACCTCACCTTGAAGACATGCAGATGTACAAATAATTCCTTCCGAATGTTCACGAAGAAGCTTTTTATTTATACGAGGGAAATAATACATCCCCTCAATAAATGCTTGAGATGAAAGATACATAAGGTTTTGATAACCTTTTTTGTTTTTAGCAAATAAACAGATATGAAATCTTTGCTTTGTAGATTTATCATCTAGTGTTTCACCGTTATGTATATAACCTTCCATACCTATGATTGGTTTAATACCGGCATCTTTCATTTGCTTGTAAAAATCTATTGCTCCAAACATGTTTCCATGATCGGTCATAGCTACACTTGTCATACCAAGCTCTTTAACCTGTTTTACAAGGTTTGTAAGTTTATTTGCACCGTCTAGTAGTGAATATTCTGTATGCAGATGTAAGTGGGTAAATGGTTGAGCGCTCAAATTTAAGATACCTTTCACAATATAGTATTTACTTAAAGAGATTATAGTAAAAGAGACTTAATATTTGATAATTATTTTTAAAATTAAAGGTCTGATACTGCAGATATATTTTCTCTGCAGTGTATTAAAATAGCTAAATACTTAAGACTAAGTTTTAAAATGATTTAACTTCTGGGTTAAGTTTTCAGTTTGGTTATAAAGATGATTTGTTGCATTTGCGATCTCTTCAATATTTCGTGCATTTTCCATTGATATAGAGTTAATCTCGTTTATTTCATCTGCAATATCTCTTATATGTTTTCCTGTATTTTCAAAATCTTTCAATGCATTATCACTTGCATCTGTAGCTTTATTTACAAGTTCAGTTGTTTTATTTATTTTATTTTCTACGTCTGTAGAAATTACTGCTAGATCATTCATATCTTTAGAATTACAGTTCATCTTTTCACTCGCAGAAGTTATGGACTGAACTATAATACTAATTGTTGTATTTATCTCTGTTAAACTTTTTTGTGTCCTCTCAGCAAGCTTTCTTACTTCATCCGCAACTACGGCAAAACCACGTCCATGTTCACCTGCACGTGCAGCTTCGATAGCTGCATTTAGCGCTAGTAAATTTGTCTGGTCTGCTATATCTGAGATAACTTCTAAAATGCCTTTGACCTGTTCTGCATCTTTAGATAGTGCTTCTACGCTAACTGCAAGTTCAACTTCGTTTTCTGCAGTTATTTGAACCTTTCTTGTCAACTCTATAACTTCATCTCTTAGCGCACTTAAAATTGTATTTGCTTCTAAAATATCATATTTACTGTTTCCTGCATCGAATATAGAATTAGATATCTCATCTATTATACTATTAGCCTTTTGTGAAATTTCATTAACTATATTTACAGATTTTTCGACATTTTTACCTGTTTGCATAGAGCTTGTAGATAATTGATGAGAAATTGAAGAGTTCTCTATACTTGAGAGTTTAACTATACTGATACTTGAATGAACTTTTTCTATAAAATAATTCATATACTTTGCGATCTCGTTAAGTTCATCATTGCTTTTTGTATTAATTCTTTTTGTAAGATCACCATCACCCTCCGCCAAATCTGATGCGATATTAACTATATTATTTATAGGAGCAATTATTATCTTGTTTGCTATTAGTGAAACTATAAGCATCAATACTCCCGCTAATACAATTGATATCCCTATAATTTTAAATGTAGAAGCAATTATCTCATCAGTAGCACTCTTTCTCATTTGTACTATTTTTGCTTCTATATTATCTATATATTCTCCGGTTCCGATGATCCATCCCCAAGGTTTAAAGATCTGTACATACGACATTTTCGGCTGCGGTTCATCGTGTCCCGGCTTTGCCCAGCTGTAGTTAACGACACCTTCGCCTTTTTCATTTACTACCTTTACCATCTCGTTAAACAGGTATACGTCTTTTGGATCTTTTACGCTTGAGAGGTCTTTCCCGTCTAACTGCGGTTTTATAGGGTGCATTATCATCTTAGGAGTAGCATCGTTTATCCAAAAATATCCGCTTTTTCCAAATCTCATCTCAGAGATAGTCTTTAGTGCATCTTCTTTCATTTTTGCACTGACGTCAGAGACATACGCCCCTGTTCCTATAACCCACTCAAACGGCTTAAAAAGTCTTACGTAAGATACTTTTGGCTGAGGCTTTTCAAAGCCCGGCTTTGACCAGCTATAATTTACTACACCCTCGCCTTTTGTTTTTGCAACTTTAACCATTTCATTAAAAAGATAAATACCGTTTGGATCTTTAAAATCAGAGAGATCTTTGCCATCCAACGAAGGTTTTATCGGGTGCATTATCATTTTAGGAGCAGTATCGTTTATCCAAAAATATCCGCTATTTGCATACCTAACAGAAGCCACGATCTCTTTTATACGTTTTTTCAATTCACTCTTGGAAAGCTGATTTTTGTTGTTTTGATACTCTTTATCTAAGATGCTAAATAAAAAATCACTCTGATTTTTAAGATCGTTTTGAACTTCTTGTTTTATCTTTTGCTCTGATGTTCTTTGGTAAAAAGAGTCAATCGATTTCAGTGCTACCGATATATAATTTTTAAGCTCAGACTCTTTGTTCTCATAAGCCTCTTGCCTATACTTTTGAATATGGTCCTCACTTAAACTTTTAACACTATATATTGACTGTATTATAATTACCGCCGTAACGGCTATAATAGTTGCGAGTATTATGCCCTGTAATTTTAATTTTATTGAAATTGATTTCACTGTACGACCTTTACCTTCTACTTGTAATTATTTATATAAATATTATAATAGAAATAAATAGCATAAACATAGCACTTAAGTCATGTTTAAGTCACATTAAGTCCGTTATATTTTATATAATTATTATTGACTAAAAATTATAGTTAGCTATAAATCTATACTCATTCCAGCCTGTATCGCCTGAAGCACTTTCAGCAAACTTTCTTGGAAAATTTCCGCGCACACGAAGCTGTAAATTTTTAACTATAGCATCATTATAGATAACATCAAATCCTGGTTCCGTTGCAGTTCTTTTTATACCGTAACCGCTATTTTCATCCATATCAAATGAAGCATAATACGCAGTAGCAGAGATATTTGGGCCTAGATTGTTAAAGCTATAGCTAGCAGCAACTTTACTAGCTTTTGTGCCAGCCAAGAACTGGTGTCTTGTTACCATACCTTGCGTGAAAGCAGGCATCCCGCCAAAAGGGCTGATAATTGCATTTGCATAACTTACATCCGTTGTAGAGTTAGCACTTGTTTGTGAATATGCTCCATATAGAGTTAACCATGCAACTTTAAAACCGAGTTTGGCACTCCAGTATAAACTGTCTATCTTACCATCACCTCCTATTGCACTTAAGCGTTTATCTCCGATATTGTTTTCTTTAATCATTTGAGCCGACAAAAAAGGATGAAATGAATCGATTAAAAGGCAATTCCATTTTATATCTGCATCTGCATATATTGCATTTAGCACATCATGTACATACGCATTCCAAACTTGTGCTTTAAAATAATTATTCGGCTTATAGATCACGGCACCGGCTGTTACTCCTTTAGTCGGCGTACCTATCGCGTAATCTCCCATATTTACAAAATCACCTACTTGATTTTTATCATCCGTAGCTGAATAACCACCTGTTGCAGCCAATATTCCACCGCTATATGCACGACCGAAAGTCCCTTGTGCAAATTTAGTAACGTGTGCAGCTATTAAAGTAGTATATGGAATATCTGTATTGCTAAGCACATATGCTTCAAAAAGGTTTGGAAGCATTCTTGCATCATCTGAACCGGCAAGTGGAGTGTCAAGTTTTTGACGCCCGCCTTTAAAAGTAGTGTTTTCTATCTTGTATTGAAAATATGCTTCACCTAAAATTGAGTAACTGTTATTATCTTTTCCAAGTAAAGTAGGATCTACCTTCGAGTTGTTTGCTTTATCTGCACCTAGACCAAAACCGTTTGTTGTGTAAAATGATGCACCAAGGCTTACACCCTTCAGCTCATCTGTCTCATACTTCAACTTACCGCCTACTGCATTCGCACTTCTATGTGTAGTAGTTCCTGCACTTCCCTGATATTTTCTATTGATTGAGAACTCTCTAATCTGTCCGCTTGCTTTTCCATTAGAAAACATACTGCTAATATCATCTGCAGCTTGAATATTTACAAAACTTAACAGCCCAGCGGTTATATTAATTACAAAAATAGAACTTTTCACTTTAGCTCCTTTATACCTATCATATATATCAATAATAGTACTAAAGTATTGAGCATGAAACAGTCATATATAATTGGTCTTTATGTGACTTTTATTTAACTTTTTAGATTTATGAGGAAAATCTTTCCATGTAGTAATCTTCAAAATCTTCTATAGACATCGGTTCTGCAAAGTAATATCCTTGTACTTCATCGCATCCAAATTCACGTACTAATTCTAAAACTTTCTCACTTTCAACACCTTCAGCAATGGATCTTAGGTTAAAACTTTTAGCCATTTGAATAATTGTTTTCACTATACTTTCATACTCTTTATCTCTTAGTATATCTTTTATAAAAGATTGGTCTATTTTCAATTTATCTACCGAAAAACGTTTAAGATATGAAAGACTTGAATAACCTGTACCAAAATCATCTATAGAGAGCTGAACACCAAGTTCCTTAATATCTTTTATATTGAGTAATATATTCTCTGTGTCATTAATTAGAATCGATTCTGTTAACTCCAATTCTAAACACCTTGGATTTAATCCACTTTCATCTAAAGAGCGTTTAACAAGCTCTTTAAAATTGCCACGTCTTAATTGAACAGCCGATATATTGACAGCAACTATTATCTCTTTACCATCACTGTTCCAAAGTGCCGCTTGTCTACATGCTTCCTTAAGTACCCACTCTCCAATTTCTATTATCAGTCCGCTTGATTCAGCTATAGAAATAAAACTCATTGGAGACATAATCCCATGCTTTGGATGATTCCATCTAAGAAGAGCTTCCACTCCGTTTATTTTATTATTTACTATATCTATTTGAGGTTGATAATAAAGTATAAACTCTTCTTTTTTTATTGCATTTTTAAGATCATTTTGTACCTGTAACATCCCGATCAGGCTGTGTTTCATCTCTTGAGTGAAAAAGCAATAATTATTTTTACCTATCTCTTTTGCTTTATACATAGCGGAATCTGAACTTTGGAGCAGCTCTTCAAAATTTTCTCCGTCTTCTGGATATACTGCAATACCAATAGATGCAGACATTGATATCGTATGATTGTTTACAACAAAAGGTATTTTAAACTCATTAATAAGTTTATTGGCCACTTTGGCAATATCCTTTCTTTCTTTTATATCAGATAAAACTAATAAAAATTCATCGCCTCCCTGTCTACCTAATGTATCTCTTGCTCTTATAGAATTTTCAAGCCTACTTGACACCACTTTCAGCATCGCATCACCTGTAGTATGTCCTAAAGAATCATTTACGTTTTTAAATTCATCTAGATCAATAAACATAAAAGCTGCTTTTTTATTTTGGCGTTTTGAATATTCTAATACCTGTTCTGTTCTATCTTTTACCAATATACGATTTGGAAGTCCTGTAAGTGCATCGTGATGTGCCATAAACTCTACACGTCTTTCAATATTTTTTCTCTCAGTAACATTGTGACCTATTGCAAGTGCACCTATTATCTCTCCGTGACTGTCCCTCTCCGCAACTATATGTAAATCATGTGCAACATACTTTCCGTTTTCAAAAACTATCCATTCCACTGAAAAGCTATCATTCTCACCGCTGTTGATTACTCTCATCACCCTCTGTTGATACTCTTGTGCACTCATATTTAACATGTCCAGATAAATACCCCATTGTTTTTCCGGTTTGTTATTTGTTACTTCATCTTCAGGAATTCCTGTTTGCTCCATAAATGCTTGGTTGGCATATATACGCTTACATTCATGATTGTATCTCATAATGATATTTGGAGAATTTTCGGCTAAGGTTCTAAACATTTCCTCTTTTACTATAAGTTCTTCCTGCATCTGTTCACGTTCTTCAAGTGGTATAATAATTGCCTTTTTGATAATAAAAGATGTACTTAAAATAAGTATAACTGCTATACCTAAAGATATAATTGCTAAATTAACTATCGTTTTACTAATAGCTTCTTTTTCTTGCTTCCTCATCTTTTCAATATGATTCTCAATATAGTCTATATATTCGCCGCTTCCTACTATCCAACCCCAAGGTTCAAAAATTTTTACAAATGATATCTTTGGCAAAGATACTTTTGAACTAGGCTTCGGCCAGCTGTATTTTATAAAACCTTCACCGTTTGCATTTACGGTTTTTACCATTTCATCAAAAATATATATTCCGTTGTTATCTTTCAAATTGGAAAGATTTTTTCCGTTTAAATTTGGAAATATAGGGTGCATAAGCATATTTTTTGAAATATCATTCACCCATATATAACCATTTTCTCCTAATCTTATTTGAGATAATGACTGCAAGAGTTTTTCTTTAGTTTGTAACTCTATTTTTTTTTGCTCTTTTTGTGTCTTATTCTCATTTTTTGATACAGAAGCTTTATAAAACTGTTCTACAGTTTGCATAACGACATATACATAGTTCTTAAGTTCACGTTTTTGATCTTCATATGATTCTTTAGAGTATCTTTGGATATTCTCTTGACTTAGACTCTTTATGCCATTTATTGACTGAGTCATTATAAGTGCAGTTGCAGATATAATGACAAGTACGATAATAAGCTGTAGTTTTAATTCTAAGGATATTTCTTTCATTGAGAACAACTTTCACAGTAGTCGTTAAACTCATCTTTGCACATCGGTTTTGCAAAATGGTATCCCTGAACTTCATCACATCCAAATTCATTAATAACTTTTAAAACATCTTTATCTTCAACACCCTCTGCAATAGTTTTTAAATTAAAATTTTTTGCCATTTGAATAATTGTTTGAACTATCTTAGCATCATCTTTGTCGTTTAATATATCTTTTACAAATGATTGATCAATCTTCAGCTTATCTACTGCAAACCGTTTAAGATATGAAAGACTTGAATAACCTGTTCCAAAATCATCTATAGACAATTGAATACCTAACTCTTTTATAGCCTTAACTGCTTCTAAAACTGTCTCTGTATCGTTTATTAAAATAGACTCTGTTAGTTCAAGCTCCAAATATTTTGGATTCAGCCCTGTTTCTGCTAAAACAGTTTTTACTACTTTTTCTAAATTTCCACGCTTGAACTGTACAGCCGAAACATTCACGGCAACGGATATATTTTTACCATCGTTATTCCAAAGGACCGCTTGTTTACATGCTTCCAATAGTACCCACTCTCCGATCTCTACAATCAGTCCGCTAGATTCAGCTACCGGAATAAAACACATAGGTGATATAATTCCTTGTTTTGGATGTTCCCATCTAAGTAATGCTTCAACACCGACAATTCTATTATCAGCTAGATTTATCTGCGGTTGATAATGCAGCACAAACTCTTTATTTTTGATCGCTTTTTTAAGATCGTTTTGCATCTGAAACAGTCCTATTAGATCATGCTTCATCCTTTGAGAAAAGAAGCAATAGTTGTTTTTTCCCTCCTCTTTTGCCTTGTACATAGCTGCATCTGAACATTGAAGCAGTTGTTCAAAATTATTTCCGTGATCAGGATATATGGATATACCGATCGATGCTGACATTGATATATAGTGATTATTGATCGAAAAATTTTTTTTGCACTCTTTCAAGATCCTTTCTGCAAATGCACTTACTTCATTTATATTATGTACATCAGGAATTATAAGTAAGAACTCATCCCCTCCCTGTCTGCTTAAAACATCATTTGCCCTTATAACACTTTTGAGTCTTGATGAAAGCATTTTTAGTATATCATCACCTGCTGTATGACCTAGTGAATCGTTAACAGTCTTAAATCCGTCCAAATCAATAAATAGAATTGCTACTTTGGAGTCGTTATATTCTGCATTGTTTAATGCCTGGTATGCTCTATCTTTTACTAAAACACGATTTGGAAGTCCAGTAAGAGCATCATGATGTGCCATATATTCGATTCGTCTTTCAATATTTTTGCGTTCGGTAACATTATGACCTATGGCTAAAGCACCTATAATATTTCCACTTTTATCACGTTCAGCTACTATATTGATATCATACGATATATATTCACATGTATCTATTATCATCCATTCCAATGGAATAATATCTTTCTCTCCACTTTGAATGACCTTTTTCACTCTTTCATAATACTGAGATATATCTATATTTAGCAAACTAAAATAAGCACTTAATTCCGTTTCCGGTTTTTTACTTACTGCTATTTTTTTTGGTATACCTGTATATTTGCTGAATGCAGGATTTGTATATATACGATTACCTTCCTCGTCATAACGTATAATAATATTAGGAGAGTTCTCTGCCAAAGTTCTGAACATCTCTTCTCTTGATAAAAGTTCCTCTTCCATCTGTTTCGATTTGGTTATATCTCTTGATACACCTACAATTTGATAAACTCGTCCGTATTTATCTTTAATAGGGGATAGACTTGAGTGAAATATTTTATTTCCAATAGGAAAATTAAATTCACTGGTATACTCTATTTTTTCACCTTTTTCCAAACATTTATTAAATTTTTTTAAAAATTCTTTTCGTACATCTTTATTTGCCAATTCATCTACATAAATTCCTACTATATCTTCCCTTTTTATGCCACATGATTTTTCATATGCTTCATTAATTTCTATATGTATAAATCTTTTATCTGGAGTTACTTCTATAAGATAGATATTATCATTTGAGTTATTGAAGATCTGGGCATATCTATCATTGGAACTCTCAAGCTCTTTTTCGACTTTCTTACGTTTACTAATATCAACTATATTGGCAATACGCTGTAATACTTTTCCATTTTTGTCTTTTATAACGGTAATATGAACCGATACATCAACAAAAGAACCGTCTTTCTTTACATGCGTGGTTTCAAATGCAATATTCTCAAGTGCACATTGAGGATTTTTCCCCTGTTCAGATAGTCTAAACATACATTCAGGAGCAAATACTTTACCTGGCATGACACCAATAAGTTCATCTACCTCATAACCGTGAATAGCTGCAAAAGCAGGATTAACCATCTCTAAACGGTGATCTTCAGCATTACATATCGCAATACCAACTTTTGCGTTATCAAAAATATACTTTTCAAAGTTTAATTTCATTCCAGACATAGATAGCTCCTGAGTAAATTAAAAATTATATTTTTAATAATATCAAGTTCATGGTCATAAAACAGTCACTAACATATCTTATAACACTTACCTTTTATTACCTAGATGATGTTCTATTCTGCTAAGCAGTACGGCTATGTTTATAGGTTTTGTTATGTAATCTACTGCACCCAGAGAAAACCCCATAACTTCATCTCTTTCATCATCTGCCGCAGTAACAAATATTACAGGGATCTCTTTAGTTCGTTCAGATTTTTTCATCTGTCTGCATACTTCATAACCATCTATTTCAGGCATGTTTATATCAAGTAATACCAAATCAGGTAATTCCTCTTTATTTAAAAATTCCAATGCATCGCTTCCGCCTACTGCTACAACTAAATTATAATAACTGCCCAATACTCTATAAAGTGCATCAATATTGATGATCTCATCATCAACTAACATAACTTTCTTTTTAATGTTCATTCTATACTTCTACTTTCTTAACTAATTTAATTTTTTTTTGTTTTTATATTTTTTATTACAGCTTCTGCTGCTTTAAAATCATATTTTTCAAGTGCTTTTAGGGCTTTTTTTAATAACTCTAAAATCTCATTATCAATTTCATATTCGCTACCTACAATATTCTCTAATTTATACTTTGCTTCAGGATTGGATCCTTTTATCATTTTAATTAACTCTTTTAAATCCACATAGTCTGCTTTAATATTTGACCTTTTTATGTCAAAGTTTTTACACAGTACATCTAATTCATTTTCAAATAGATCTAAACCTTTACCCAATTCAATAATTAATTCAAAAATATCTTTACCTTTTTTTATACCTTTTTCTATCTTTACTGCATTACTTGAAATACTATTTAGACCTAAATTAGAGGCGCTACCTTTAATAGTATGTGCTAGTTTTTTTATATTCTCAGTATCTTTTTCATCTTGAGAGATTAAAATCGCTTCATATTTTTCATGTAACATTTGAAGAAGATTACGTAATAATTTACACAAGTTGTATTTATCGTCTCCTGCAATTTGCATAGCCTGTTTTATATCTATGCTTTTATAATTTTTATATATATCACAAGTATCTAGTTTATTTATAATTAAATCTTTTTCAAAGTTGATTTTCAAATACTTTGCAAGTTTTTGTGCCAATTCATTTGGATTTATAGGTTTTAATAGATAATCATCAGCTCCACATGACTTTGCTTTGTTTATACTTTCTTGCGTAGCATCCGCACTTAAGACAATTATAGGTATCTCTATTCCATCATCTCTAATCTGTTTAGTAGCCTCATAGCCATCCATTACAGGCATCTGTATATCCATCAAAACAGCATCAAAAAACTTCTTTTTTTTACCTAGTTTTATAACGGCGTCTCTACCGTTTATAGCTTCTTGGACACCACAACCAAAACGTCCTAGTACACCTAATAGAGTCTCTCTATTTAATGCATTATCATCTACTATTAAAACCTTTTTACCCTCTAAAAATTGTTTTGTATGTTGTATATTTTTCTTTGTGTTTATATCATTAAAACTGATATGATGATTATGGTTATATTCTAAATTAGCAAAAGGAATTCTTACAAAGATATAACTTCCTTCTCCTATTTTACTCTCTACACCTATTGTTCCTCCCATTAATTCAACCAGTTTTTTACTGATCGCAAGTCCAAGTCCTGTTCCACCATGTACTCTTGTAGAAGAAGTGTCTGTCTGAAAAAACTTTTCAAACAATTTTTCCTGATACTGCCGTGCTATTCCTATACCTGTATCTCTTACCCCAAGTTCAATAACAGTATACGTACTTTTTTTTTCATAAACTGATGCTTCTACCCTAACGAACCCATCATACGTAAACTTTATAGCATTCCCTATCAAATTTGTCAGAACCTGTTTTAAGCGAATACTATCACCTTGTACGAAGGAAGGAACATCATCGTTTATATTAAGATAATAACCTATCTTTTTCTCTTGCGAACGCATTGTAAAAATATCTCTAAGTTCTATAATCAGATCATAAAGGTTAAACCTACTTTGCACAATTTCCAATTTACCTGCTTCAATTTTTGAAAAATCCAGGACTCCGCTAATAAGAGATAAAAGTGCATTCGAGGCTGTAAGAATATTTGTTGCATAACGTTTTTGTTTTTCAGGTAGTTCTTCCTCACTCAAAAGGTGTGCCATACCTAAAACGGCATTAAGCGGTGTCCTTATCTCATGACTCATATTAGCCAAAAACTCTGACTTCGCACGGTTTGCAGCTTCAGCCATCTCCATAGCTTTTTCCAAAGCATGTTCAGTTTTTTTACGCTCTGTAATATCTTTTGTTACTATAAGTGTTTGCATCGGATTAGTATTTGGGATTATAACAACAGATACATCGTGTTCTCGTCTCTCTCCAGCTTTGTTTACAAGTCCGACACTATACGTAGTAGGTACTTCTTCTCCTGCCAAGCGCTTTTGATACATCATAGCTAAATATTCTCTATCATCCGGGTGAACTGTATCTAAAAAGTTTGGGCGAACTTCAAGAACATCTTTTCCGTAACCGTATTCATCTACTAATTCGAAATTATTGGTATAGATATACCTTCCCTCTTCAATAACATGCACACCCAAATTAATCTCTGCAATACTTCTTAGAAGAGTTTCTTGAAAATCTTTTTGTTTTTTTATCTCGTTTTCAAACTCTTTAAGTTTTGTCACATTACGTCCGGTTGCCAATACACATTTAACTTCTCCGGAGTCGTCCATTTCAGGTGCAAGACTAATAGAGCTAATTATTAGACGTCCATCTGCACCGGGCCATGAAAACTCAAACTCATTCTCTTTTGCTGTCTCATAAACTTTTAGTATAGCCTTTTCATATGCTCTAGCCTGTGGAGTATCGATATAATGTGTAGGTTTTTTACCTATTAATTCATCAATACTTCTACCGGACATTTTGGCAAAAGACGGATTTGCATATGTCCTTACACACTCTTTGTCGTAACGTGCCACGGTATCCGGTGTATTTTCCATGATAGTGCGAAATTCTTTCTCTTGCTCTTTCAGTTTTTCTTGCATCTGCAACTTCTCTGAAATATCGCGGCAAACAGCAAGAACATACTCTCTTCCGTTATACTCAAAAAACCGACTATTTACATCTATGGAAAGTAATTTACCATCTTTTCTTTGCTGCTTAACCTCTTTCGACCAAGTCTTATTTTTAGAAATATCCCTCCAATATTCTTTCCAAACTTCTGTTGAAATATCTGGGTCTATATCCATTATATTCATTGTTAAAAGTTCATCTTTTGTATAACCTAAAGTATTGCAGGCACCATCATTTGCATAATGTAATACTCCATTCTCATCAATAAGAAACGCTGTATCTACCATACTGTTAAGTGTAAACTCTTTTAAAAGCAGCTCATTCGTTGCTTTTATCTGTTTTGTCATGTTTCGACCTATAGCAAGAATAGTGATTACATCTCCATTATCATCTTTTTCAGGGATAAAACTTATTTCATGTATCTCTGTTTCACCGTTTTTATTATAAACTTCTTGACAAATATTTTTTATTGCTTCTCCTGTTGAAGAAACTTCAGAGATTGCATTTATAACTTCTTTATGACTAGGAAACTCTTCACTAATGCGCTTACCTAAAACTTCTGATGCCTTAACATTCAACGTATCTTCATGCACCGGATTAACAAATAAATAAGTCCCATCTTTACTAAAACGAGCAATATTATCAGGAAGGTTTTCTGAGAGTGAACGAAACTCCATTTCTCGTTTTTCCAGTAGTATTTCTACTTCTTTACGCTCTGTAATATCCTGCACCGTACCCATGGAATAAATAGCCATACCCTCATCGTCATATTTGGTTTCGCCTCGCTCTTGAATGTACTTCACTCTTCCATCTTTCATTAACAAACGATGTTCAACCATATAAGGTATTTTCTTTTCCACCGACTCGCTGAAAACCAAATCAACCATCTCCCTATCATCAGGATGAATAGCTTCTTGGAACGCCTCATATGAAGCACCAAACTTGCTTTTATCGATCTCAAAAATATTAAAAACTTCATCCGACCAACTAAGTATATTTGCCCTAAAGTCCAACTCCCAACTACCAATATGAGCAATACGCTGTGCTTCATTTAATGATTCTTCTTTTTTTCTAAGAGACTCTTCCATTCCTTTGCGTTTAGTAATGTCTCGACCAATTCCAAGTACTCCCATAAACTCATCGCCGTTGTAAACAGGAATTTTTCTAGTTTCTAAAACTGCGTGTTGATTATTGCGGGCAAAAACGATGCTTTCTTCATTGATCCGCATCTCTCCAGCTTCCATCGCTTCTCTATCTTTTTGGCGGAAAAAATCTGCTTGCTCTTTAGAGATAAAATCATAATCGGTTTTGCCAATAATCTCATCACACTCAGCACCAAAAAAGTTCTCAAATGCAGGATTGCACATGAGGTAAACACCATCTTTATCTTTGACCCAGACAAGATCCGGAATTGTAGAGATAACTGCAGCTAGTTTTGTTTTGGTCTTTTGTAAGTACTCTTCTTGTTCTTTTCGTTCGGTAATATCCAGTGCTATACCATTCCAAAGTATAGTGCCGTCGCTCTCTTTTTGCGGAATTGATCTAAACTCAACCCACTTTATAACCGAGTCTTTTATGATTCTTGTTTCAGTATGAAATGGTGTCATATTTTGTGCAGACTCTTTTATAGCCTCTATAATATAATCTTTATCATCAGGATGCGTCATATTGTGCAGTGCATCTGAATTTTCTGCAATGTCTTCAGGTTTAAGTCCGTAAATATCTTCTATACCTGAACTTGCAAAAGGAAAACTCATCTTCCCTTCCGGTGTCATTTTAAATACATAAAGAAATCCCGGAGAGTTTTGCATAAAGCGCGACATATACTGTTGCGTGTTAAAAAGTTCCGTTACATCACGCCCAATCGTCAGCACTCCTGTTATCTCTCCTTTTGTATTTTTCTCAGCATGTATTCTTATTTGGTGATGTTGTTCTTCTCCATCATCACCCGGAACACTCATATATATATCACGGTTTTTTCCGTCTTTTAACACCTCTTGTACATTACGATCATGCTCATCCGTATTAAGATTAAATGAAACATCGTTACGAGTTTTACCTTTTAACTCTTCAAATGGTCTGTTTAGAGTTTTTTCAAGTGCAGGATTCATATATACAAGACGACCGTCTTTGTCTAAGCGTGCAATATTGTCCGTAGAGTTCTCTGCCAATGCTCTAAACATCTCCTCACTAGCTTCCAACTCTTTTTGAGCACTAATGTCGCGAGCAACCATCAGAACAGTCTCTACACTTCCATCAGCTCCAAACTCAGGAGTACTTATAGCTTTGAAATGGATCGTTTTGCCATCAACGCTCTTTAGAGGCACTTCGATCGTGTCTGACTCTCCGGTTTTAAGAACTTGTCGTACACTCTCTTCCATGCGCTTGCTGTCCTCTACCGAGAGAACTCTTTTTTGTGTCGATGTTTTACCAAGCAGTTCATCTATGGCTATACCGGTAATTTTTTCTAAAGCGATGTTTATATAGCTGCGTTTTGCATCTTTGTCGTAGCGAATTATAGGGTCAGGCGTATTTTCTGCAATACTTTTAAACATCTGTTCTTGGGAATCAAGCTGTCTTTGTATATGTTTACGTCCTGAAACTTCTAAATCCAACATTGATATAGTGTTCTTAAGTTCATCCGTACTAGCCTGTACACGCTCTTCCAACATCAAATTTATTTCACTCAGAGCCTCTTGAGCACATATTCGCTCAGTTATATCTTCAACCATTACTAAAAAGTAATCTACACTTTTATCATCATTACGTACACAACTTACAGATAAATTTGTATATACTTTTGTACCGCTTTTATGAATAAATCGTTTTTTAAGAGTATATTCTTCTATTTCTCCATTTAATACTCTTTTAAATTGCTCTTCATCATTAGCCAAATCATCAGGATATGTTATTTCACTCCATGTCATTTGCTGCAGTTCTTCAAACTTATATCCAAATATATCACAAAATTTCTGATTTACTTTTGTCCATGTTTTTTGAGGAGATAGGATCGCCATCCCTATAATCTGGCATTCAAAGAAAAGATGCATTTGCTCATCTATCTTTTCTTTTTCTTGTTTCTTAAATTTAGTTATATCTCTAGCAACACCTACAATTTTATAAATTCGACCGTTATCATCTTTTATAGGAGATAAAACAGAGTTATATACTTTTGGACCTGATGGAAAATTATATATTGCAGTATAATCTGTCTTTTTTTGATTTTTTACACAAGTAGAGTATTTATCTATAAGGATTTCTCTAAACTCTTTATTTTGGAGCTCATCGACATAAATATCTACTATCTCTTCTTTTGGAATTCCCATATTTTCAACATATGCACGGTTTATATCTCTGTGAATAAAGCGTCCGTCATTAGTTACTTCAACAATGTATATAACATCATTAGTGTTTTCAAATACTATGTTGTAATTTTCAGAATTTGTTTCTATCTCCGACATTGAATACTACTTATTAAAAATAATTTCTTAATAACATGGTAGCGGTTTATCGGTCATATAATAGTCATATGATCACAAAAGTAAATTTACTATCTTGTGACTAAAGTTATAATTTGTAACACATTATACTTTTGATATATTCATTTTTGCTATAACTTTGCCTAGTATACGAAAATCTTGACAATCAGCTTTAAGCTGTGGGAAAATCAGATTATCTGAGTTTAATATGATCTCCTTTGACTTAGGTTCAATAAAAACTCTTTTTAAATATATTTCATCACAAAGAAGGACTAGGTATATTTTTTCATTAGATGCCTTCACATCATCTTTATCTATAAATATCACATCCCCCTCTTTTATTGTAGGATTCATGGAGTTACTGGTTACTCTTATAGCTTCTATATTTTCACTTGAGATCAATTCAAGCATATCTTTTGCCATAGATATATCTATGCTATTTACACTATTTTCATCACTATTATAGTGTTCCATATCTTTGTAGTAAGGAATACTAAAACTGTTGTTAAAAGGTGCATCGGATAGATTTTTAACTTTTAGAGAAAAATCTCCCGTATTTAACATTATTTCTCCCTTTCCATCCTCTAGCCATTCCTGACTAAAACCATACTTTTTAGCTAAAAAAAGACTATCTCGAGGCTTGATAGTCATAGTATTACCTTGCTCCCAGCCCTTTATTTTACCGTCTGAACAACCTAAAACATCTGCTAACTCTTGTTGACTCATACCAAGCTTTTTACGAACAGCTCTAATCCTATCTGCCAAGCTTTGCATTCTTTTTTATTCCTTAATTGCTAGTCTTAATATCTATATAAGATTAAAATATATAAACTTTCAGATATGTAATACTACTTTTTTACTCTATTATATCAAAATTAATCCATAATCACCTCTATACAGGAAGGTTGCCAACTATGAAGAAAAATCTTTTTACTATAAAAGAAGTCTCAGTTATTTTAAATATACCTGAGGTTACAGTTTTAGACCTGATAAGCTCACATAAACTGGAATATTACAAAATAGATAATAAAATAAGAGTAAGTGAACTTCATATTGTAAATTATTTAAAATCAAATTCAAAAAAAATACAATGGATAAAAAAAGATAATATATTTAACAACAGCAGAACTAAACTTTTTAGCTTTGTAAATTCCTTTTTTAAGCGTAGTAAAGAAAAAGTTTTTTTTTACAAAAATAAAGTAAAAAAAAATCATCTTACGATGCTTAACGATCTAGTTTTATTAAAAGAGATAGACCTTGTTCAAGGTATTAAATACAATTCAAAGCAACTAAAAGAACGATACCCTAATAAAATAGTTACAGTAAACAACACCCAATTTATTCAAAAAAAAGTTTTATGTAATAAAGCAAAACAAGCTGTCACACAACTAAATAATCACGTTCACCTAGGTGAACTTACCGATTACATCAAAAAACATAAAAATTTTATTCAAAACGAAACTGCTTTATTAAAAAATGAGCGTAACGACTTTTTCGAATTCACTATGGTTGCAAATGTTCCGTTTGTCAAACTAAATCAAGATATAAAAAATACATTGGATAAACTGGAAAATTCAAAAGATTAATATTCATCAACTATATATCCTTTGAAACTAAAAACTGTTGTTCTACCATCTCATTTAATAACAGTGCAAGCTTTGTACTTGCATCTTCCATCTCTTTAAAGTTTTCTACAATATATTTAGAATTTTCCTGTTCATATACGCTATTGTTTTTTACATACTTTAAATTATCTTTAGCATAATCGTGTACAGCCTTGTGAGAAATGTCTATCTCTTTATATTCAGAATAATCTCCAAATCGTTCTCTTCCTTCTCCTGAATACCATTTACCGAATCTACACTCAGTGTGTTCAAGAATCTCTTTATCTTTATCTGTATTTATAACAGTTGAGTAGGCATGTGATTTAAATATAGAATGGTCTATCTTAACAAGTGATACCAAAAAAACATTTGAGAGTATATTTGCATTATATGCAGATTCTTTAGCATCACGATTGAAGGAATTGATTGTTAAAGAAAACTTTTGCATATGTTCGAGTGATTCATCTGCCAGATTTGTCATAGTGTTTGCTTCTTCTTGAATATCTGTAGTACCTTGTTGAAGCGTCATAATTGTGATGGAAATTTCAGATGTTGCTTTTTGAGTTCTCTCAGCTAGTTTTCTAACCTCATCCGCTACTACGGCAAAACCTCTTCCATGCTCTCCTGCACGGGCAGCTTCTATTGCCGCATTTAAGGCTAAAAGATTTGTCTGTTCCGCAATCTCTTTAATTAACTCTACAATAGATGATATCTCTTGTGACTGGTCAACTAATTTATTAACCCCATCTGTTGTCTTTAATATACTAGAGTTTAATTTTTCAAAGTTATCTTGTACATTTTCTATAGAACTTAATGTCTCTATAGACATCTCTGCTGTTTTATTAGATGAAGCAGAGATTTTATGCATTAAGTCACTTCCTTTTTCAATATCTTTTTTGATATCTATCATTCCACCGATTGTACCGCCGCCAAGACTATCAAACTCTTTAACAAGCATACCCCTTGACTCCATTATCTTTCCTGCGGCAATACCTTTTATCGCTTTGTTAAGCGGCTCTATTGCATCAGCAAAACTTCCATTTAAACCATCAGGAAATATTACTGCCGTACTCTCTCCATGGCTTGCCAAATCAATGGCTGTCACCGTATCTCTTATAAATGTCTCTACTTGATCCGCTAGGTTATTATATCCCCATGCTATATCATAATATCTTGATTCTACAGGGATATTGTTAACCCTGCCTTCTAGTTTTCCAACACCGGCATTTTTTATTACAGTACTTATTTTACGTAAAAGTTCTTCATCGTTATCATTTTTATTTGGTATGAAAAAACCTGCCATAAAAAATACTAACAAAACAGATGCTACAACAAAAGAGTAGTTTATAGCAATATAAATTGATGCCACAGCTACAGTTACTAATAGATAAATTAACTGTTTATTTTTGAAGTTCGATAATAAGTTCATCATATGATACTCCTTGAGAATCTAATATACTTTTTAGCAGTTTAAATGATCCATCTAAACCCTCTTTTTTCTCCACCTTTAATAGATCCATATATATAGCTTCAACAGTTTTTACTGCCTTTTCTTTTGGTTTACGACGAACGGAGTAATAACCTATAACTTCTCCTTTTTCGTTATATGAAGGCGTAACATTCGCGAATACCCAATAGTAATCACCGTTTTTACACTTGTTTTTTACAAATGCATTTATTGACTTTTCTTCATAAAGTCTTTCCCATAAAAGTTTAAACACTATAGCAGGCATATCTTCATGTCTTAAAATATTATGTGGGGAGTTTAAAAGCTCACTTTCAAGGTAACCAGACATTTTTATAAACGTCTCATTACCGTATGTTATTCGTCCTTTTATATCTGTTTTAGATACTATAAAATCATTATCACGCATATATATCTGCATAGTCTTCCTTAATACTTTACTGTAAAAATATTAACTAAACAGAGGTCATAAAAAGGTCATTATATAATACGTATTTAATATCCAAATCGTGACAATAAGTAGATATTAAGAACTGCTATTTGCGCTTATAACGCTTTAACTATAGATAGTCTCAGTGTTTGTTTGTCGTGTTCAAACTCAGTCACCTTAATCTCTACGTCAATTAATTTTTTATTTTTTGCTTGATGCTTGGTTCTAAAAATAATCTCTTTTTTATTAAGCAGATCCGTCTTAACATTATCTACCTCATCAGTAGACATATACTTATCTATATCTTCAACCTTCATACGTAAAAGTTCTTCTCGTGTATATCCTAGCATATTACAAGCTACATCGTTTACATATAAAATTGAGCGATCATCTCCAATAATATAAACGGCATCGTTTCCACGGTTTATTGCAGTTTGTAAAAGTTTAACTTGTTTATCTTTCTCTTTTTTATGGGTAATATCTTTAACTACCGACAAGCCTACACGTTTATTATTAAATATAAATGTACTTCCAACAATTTCGACATCAATTATATCTCCGTTCTTTTTCTTGTGTTTTGTTTCAAAAAACAACTCCTGATTTTTTATCACATCAGCACTTACATCGGCAATCTCATCTAGTGAGTGCTCTGCATCTATATCGGATAGGTTCATTGTACATAACTCTTCTTGTGTATAACCTAGCATCTTACAAGCACCGTCATTTACATATATTATAGATAGTAAGTCATTGTCTATAAGATATATAGCCTCTGATGTATGATCAAGAGCTGAGCCTAAAAGTTCTAACTCTTGATGCATCGATTCCAGCTTTTTACGTTCCGTTAAATCTCGCCCTACTAAGAGTACACTTACTACATTTCCGTTATCATCCAATTCAGGTATAATTCTCTGTTCTCCCCATCTCTCTTCACCGTTTGGCATAATATAAGGAGCTTCTATCGTAAGTTCTTTCCCTTCAGAAACAACTTTAGCAAAAACTTTTTCAAATTCATGTGTAGTTGGAAGCGGTGAGTTATCTTTAGGGGCTTTACCTATAATATTTTCTAGAGGCTTATTCATAAGTAATTGACCAATAGGATTTACATAAGTTCTACGACCGTCAAGGTCATAGCGAATAATTACATCAGGAGAGTTCTCCACCATAGCCCTAAATTTTTCTTCACTCTCTCTTAGAGAATCTTCTGCTTTTTTACGGTACGTAATATCTCTTGAAATTACTAAGAATGTGCCGCTTATACGTTTAGCAGAAGTGGAGAGTTCAAACCAGTGTTCACCATCATCTAAATCAATTTTTATAATTTTACCAAATGAAAGCCCTTTCTCATCCGCTTCCTTTATGCCTTCTAAAGCGATCTTAGTAGCCTCACCGGAAAGGACATCTTTAAAATTTTTGCCTAATAGATACTCTTTTTGAGTAGCTAACAACTCCTCATTTTGTGCCCAGACACCCAAATAAGTCCCTTCTCTATCCACCTCAAAAAGCAGATCGGGAATAGCATTTATGATCCCCTTGGTAAACTCCAGCGACTGTTGTAATTCCAAAGTACGTTCTGCTACCCTATTTTCTAAAGACATATTTAACTCTATTACGGCTTCTTCTGCCTCTTTGCGTTTTGTAATATCACGGGCAAGAACCATATATGTATCTGAAGATGATTTTTTTGAAACAGAGAGTTCAAACCACTTTTTGCCGCTTGTCAGTTCAAGAGAGTATGAGTTTCCTAAAGAGTAACCTTTTTCATCGACCTCATTTATACTTTCTGAAGCGACTTTTACTACATCAGGAGGAAGTACATCTTTATAGTTTTTACCTAAAAGTATCTCTCTTTGTGATACTAATAACTCCTTATCCTGTGCCCATACACCGACATAAACTCCGTCTTTATCAACCTCAAAGAGTAGATCCGGTATTGCATTTATAATTCCCTCATTAAAAGCTAGTGCTTTTTGAAGCTCATCACTTTTTTCTTTAAGAGCATTTGTAGCCTCTATTCGCTTTGTAATATCACGTATAGTCCCTACAAGGTACTGCTTTCCGTCACCGTTTTCAAACATAGACTTAACGGTTTCAATGCGATGCGTCACACCGTCTGAAGAGGTAAAGTCTTCTTCATTTATGTTTACATCTTTTGAATTAAATACAAATTCATCTTTTTCCCAAAATACATCGGCTTCCTCTTTTGGGAAAAAATCGTAATCTGATTTACCGATTAATTCACTATGAGATTTTTCTATAAACTCACAAAAAGCCTTGTTTAATATTTTCCATCTATGTTCTCTGTCTTTTACAAAGATTGGATCAGGCACTGAGTCTATCAGTTTGTTTAGAAAACTATGTGAGTCGGCAAGTTCTTTCTCCATTAGTTTACGCTCTGTAATATCATGTACAGTTCCTATGGAGTAAAGAGATATACCGTTTTCATCATATGATGTCTCACATCTCTCCGTAACATACTTGACCCTGCCATCAGGCATCAGAATTTTATGATCTACCTCATACGGAAGTTTGGTTTTTAACGACTCTTCATATAGAGTGCTTACCATCTCTCTGTCATCAGGGTGAACATAATCGTAAAAAGTCTTATGAAGATTGCTAACATCTTCCTTGTTTAGCTCAAAAATTCTGTATGTCTCATCCGACCATGAAAGGATGTTGTTTTGTATATCAAGTTCCCAACTCCCTACATGAGAAACCCTCTGTGCATCAACAAGAAATTTTTGATTTTTACGCAATGAATCTTCCATCTGCTTTCGTTCTGTTATATCTTCTAAAAGTGCTAAGATATACTCTACACTGCCATCTTGACTGCGTACACAACTAACTGCGAGGTTTGTATATACTACTTCCTTATCTTTACGGATATATCGTTTTTCGACCATATAATCATCTATATCTCCATTTATAAGACGTTCAAAATACTCAAATGACGATGTCAAATCATCAGGATGGGTAAGATCGTTCCACGTTAAGCCTTCTAGTTCTTCTCTAGAATAACCAAGCATCTCACAAAATTTATCGTTGACCTGCAACCATCCTTTATTTGCAGACGTAATAGCCATACCTACAAGCTGACGTTCAAAAAAGAGACGCATTCGCTCATTATCTCTTTGTTCTTCTAGTAGAAGTCGCTCCGTGATATCTCTGGCAAATCCCATTATGTAAGGTACACCGTCATATACGAAATAATTAGCTACAATCTCAACAGGAAAAATAGTCCCATCTTTTCGTTGATGACGCAGCGCCATTATAGCTGTTTTATGCTCTTTTAAAAATTCCCAATTTTCACTCCATCTCTCCGCTGGCCAATCAGGATCTATATCAGCAACGCCAAGTTTTAACATCTCCTCCTGCGTATATCCTAAAGAGCGGCATGCACCTTCATTCACGTAATAAAATTTTCCGTTTTCATCTGCTAAGTAGATTGATTCGTTTATATGATCTATTGCAAATTTTTTCAATAGAAGTCTTGCATTTGCTTGTTTTTGCTCAGTAATATCCCTAACATTGGCTATATGATAAAGGATTTCTCCGTTCTCGTTTTTTATAACGGTTATGTCTATGTTTACGGGAAATTTTGAGCCGTCTTTACGGACATGGATTGCTTCAAAAGATACAAACCCTTTAGTAAACGCTTCTTTTTGTTTTTCATCCAATACTTCTAAACTCTCATCACTAAAGAGTTCCTGAACACTTTTATCTTTAAGCTCTTTTTCACTATAGCCGTACATTCTGCAAAAAGCAGGATTGACCATTTCAAAATAGTTACTTGCACCTTTATGAACAGCTACTCCCCAATGTGTTTGGTTAAAAATATCTTCCCACTGAGAAAGAGCTTTTTCAAGTTCAAGACTTCTTGCAACCTGTTTCTCCAACATATCTATTTTTTTTATTGCGGATTCTTCGATATCATATAATTCACTTTCTTCTTCAAGGTTAATAACCTCAAAGACAGCAGGAAGCATTATTGTAAATACGGCTCCTTGGGTACCGTTTTCAACACTTAATTTTCCGCGCATCCTTCTCTCTATTATAGACTTTGCAATATAAAGCCCTATACCTATACCCTCAGCTTTTGAACTTATTGAAATATCAAAAACTTTCTCTATTGGTTCTTGATTAATACCACCTGCATTATCCTCTACTCTAATAAAGATGTCATCTCCACTTCTATAATTAGTTATCGAAATAAGCGGATTTTCTACTTTCCTCTCTACCAGTACGTCTTTAGCATTTAGTATGATGTTAAGTAAGGCATTTGATAATTCACTACTATCACCAAAAACTGAAATTTCTGTTTTAGCGTCATATTTTAAAGTAATATTTTCTACTTCAAGTGAATAGTGAACCATCTTTTGTAGGTTCTTTATCTCTTCATTTACACTAAACTCCTCTTTATCACTTATCTTGTGTCTAAAAAAACGATAAAATGTATCTATGGTATCTGAGAGATGACGTATAATGCTATAACTTTGCTCTATGGAGCTTAGAAGTTTCTCTTTAACAACACTTCCCTTAAACAGAAGTGTCGCTTTAAGATTTGTCTGAATTGAGCCTATCTCTGCAAGTGGTTCTCTCCATTGATGTGCAATATTACCTACAAGTTCACCAACAGATGCTTGGCGAGATTGTAAAAAAAGTATTTTGTCTTGAACTTTTAACTTAGATATCGCTTCATTTCGCTCTTCATGTAATAGTTTGATCCTATATCCTAAAGCAAGTGAAAAAAACATAACCTCCCATGCAGTGCCTGCAAGCATTGCAGAATCGGTATAAATAGTATAAGGTATAAAACCGATGTTGATTCCTATAAATACCATAGAACCAACTAAAAAACCACCAAGTGCTATACAAAAGTATTTGGCAGGAGTGTAATTATTAAAGTAACTTACTATACATATGTACAATGATAGAAGATTTACAATAGCAAAAATTATAATATTTGCGTATTGACCAAAGATACTTAAAAATAGGGTGAGCAAAAATAACAAAGATGCTAAGAAACCTATAATTAGTGAGCTTCTATATATTTTAGGATGCAACTCTTTAATATTAAAAAACTTCAAAGTAAATAGTAATAAAAATATTGATGCACCTTCTAAACCTATCGTTTCTAAAAGAGAATCTGAACTTGCTGAAATCTCCAGCCAAAAATGAAGATATTCACGCGTATATACGATTAAAATAAATATAAAAAATGTATAAGCAGTATATAAAGCATAATCTATCTCTTGTGTTGATAAATACAAGAACAGGTTGTATAATAAAAGACTTAAAATGACACCGCTAAAGATAGCGAATAAAATAATTCTAGGCTGTTGCAAATTTAATAAAGATACTTCATCACTTATGTATATTGGTGCTATAAGCGGTGAAAGCGAGTTGATTTTAAGCAGGTAAGTTATAGGTGTATTCTTAATATTTAAGTTAAACATAGGTTCAAAACTCTTAACATCCTTTTCATTATTTTGTACCAGTACACCGTTTTTTGCACTTGATATTAATTTATTGTCCCTATATTTAAATAACTCAACTCTTTCTAAAGAAGTATTCATAAGAGTTAAAAATCTCTTTTCATCACTATTATTAATTAATTCAAGTGCTATCCATAACGGAGCATTACTAAAACCGAAACTTTTTGCTTCTTTATTTTTAAGTTGACTAAAATCTCCGTTTTTAAACTTTTTATATGCCTCTTTATGTGAAATTTCTCCTGAAAAGTATGCAGGTTTATTGAGTATCTTTATACTATTATTTTCATCAATAATTTTAAATGATTGAAATGCCGATAGTTGCGTAATATACAAACATATCAACAAGAGAAATATTTTCATCCTCTACTCCGGCATATTTCTAGTATTTAGTCTATAGCCTATCCCTCTTACAGACACTATTATATCTGTATTTAATTTTTTACGAATTCTTAGAACCAAATTTTTTATTGATGATTCAGAAGTGCTATCAAGAGGCCATAGTGCTTCAGATATTTCATCTTTTGTAACTGTTCTTGAACGGTTGTCAATTAATAACTTTATCAGTTCTAGTTCTTTTACACCTAGAGAAACAATGAATCCGTTTTGATATAGTTCTTGTGTACCGGAGTTGAAGAAAAGATCTTTTTGCAACGTAATAATTCCAACATTTTTTTCAACGCGCTTCATAGCTTTACTAATGGTACTAATAAGAGTATTTAACTCTATCGGTTTTATAACATATCCGTCTACAGATAGGTTTGCTGCATCTAGAAGCATTTTTTGTTCTGTAAAACTCGTAAGTAATACTATTGGTATTTTATAATCAACAGATCTTATTTTATCAACCAACTGAAGTCCGTCTACATTTGGCATCTTAATATCACTGATGATAATATCCGGAGATTCATCTTCGTACAATTCAAAAGCTTTTTGTCCATCTTCAGCCCAAAAAACTTTATCAAATATCATTCCAAGTATCTCTATTGTTTGCTCTCTAATGATTTTATCATCTTCAGCAAAGAGAACGGTTTTATTTTTTAAAAGTAAAAGATTAGCAATCATCAACTACTCCATTTTTTCTATAAGATTCTTATTTTACCCTAATACCTAATATATGTATATTAAGTTATTAAGTCACATATTAGTCATTTTAAAAGTATAACATCCGAATAGTCATAAATAAGTCATTAACAATACTACATACGAGACTGAATCATAACTGATAGTTATATATAATTTTCCATATAAATTTTTTTTAAGCTTAATTTTATGAGGAGAATAAAATGTCAAAAAAAGTATTAATTGTAGATGATTCAAGCGTAATGCGAATGACGGTCAGCTCAATTCTTAAAGAATCAGGGTATGAAGTAATCGAAGCAGATAACGGTCAATCAGGTTTTGATAAAGCGATGGCAACTCCAGTTGATCTTATTATAAGTGATGTAAATATGCCTGTTATGGATGGTTTATCATTCGTTCGTTTGCTTAAAGAACAATCTCAGTACCGCTTTGTACCTATTATTATGCTTACGACCGTAACAGGACAATCAGATATAGAAGCTGGAAAAGCTGCAGGTGTAAAAGCATGGATGGTTAAACCATTTGATAAAGCAAAACTGCTCGGTGCAGTTGCAAAACTTTTAGGTTGATCCAGTCATGGTTACGTTAGATGCTTCTACTTTGAATATTAATCCTGCTAGCGAATTAACTATATACCAAGTAGAAGAGATTACAAAACTCGTACAAGAATCGTTTTCAAATGCTAAACAAGTATTAATTAATCTACAACAAACTGAAAAAATAGACACTGCAGGCTTTCAACTACTCATATCACTCCAGAAAAGTTGTTCTAAAACAAATAAAAATTTTGAAATTATTGAACTAAATAGTTCAGTTGAGAACTTTTTAACACTATGTGGATTCAGTTTTGAGACAAAGGAGAACCTATGATGTCCGGAATAAACTTTAGTGATATAGCTAAAGAGTTTAGAGAGGAAAGCTTAGAACTGCTTGATGCAATGGAGAACTCGCTTATAAATATTCGTGAAAACGGAATGGATGATGAATCTATAAATGCCGTTTTTCGAGCAGCACATACTATAAAAGGCACTGCCGGTATGTATAAGATCGATTTTGTAGTAGAATTTACACATATTGCAGAGAATCTGTTAGATCAGATTAGAAATGGCAAGATCGAGATGAACGATGAGTTAGGTGAACTCCTTTTAGAGTGTAAAGACCATATGCAAAATCTAGTGGAGTTTTCAGTAGCTACAAATAACGAAAAGCCTCCTCACGAAGAGCTGTCTGAAAATACTAAAAGACTGGGTGATGCACTGAATGCCAACCTTTCAGGTATTGCTGCTATTGAACAAACACAATCTACAAAATCTCAAGAAGATGAACTTGATAGTTCTTTACAAGAGCGCAGCTGGAACTTAAAGATCAAATTCAATGAGAACATAATGGAACACGGATTTGAACCTGCCAGTTTCTTAGCATATTTACGTAAAAACTCATCCTCATTTGTCTCAACTACAAAAATATCTAAAGTACCTTTAATCAAAAAACTTGAACCTACAAACTGTTACGTTAAATTCAAAATTGATTTTACAACTACATTAAGCAAAGAAGAGATTATCGATGTTTTTGAATTTGTAGAGGATGATTGTACATTAAACCTAAACGAAGTGGAAACTCCGACTGATACTACTCAAGAGCAGAACCATGAAGATACAAAGACTCATGAAACCACTCAAGAAGTAAAAAAACAAGAGAGCGGACCTAAACAAACATCTACAATACCTAAGATCCAACCTTCATATACTATACGCGTAGATGCTGAGAAAATAGACCTTCTTATAAACCTTATAGGTGAAATGGTAGTTGCTAACGCTAACGTAGTTCAGCAGTCAATAGACATCAAAAACAATGAACTTACAGAATCCGTCTCTATAGTTTCAAGGATGCTTGAAGATATACGCGAAAACGCGATGCAGATCAGGATGGTGCAGATCGGTGAAACATTTAACCGCTTTAAGCGAATTATCATGGATCTTTCAAAAAAACTTGGAAAAGATATAGAATTAGTTATAAAAGGTGGAGAAACGGAACTTGATAAAACTGTAATTGAAAAGATAACCGATCCGCTTGTTCACATAGTCCGTAATGCTATCGATCACGGTATAGAAGAGCCAGAAAACCGCGGCGGTAAAAATGTCAAAGGAACGGTTCAACTAAATGCTTACCACGATGCAGGTACTGTTGTTATAGAGATCTCTGATGACGGTAAAGGTTTAGATAAAGATGTACTATACACAAAAGCGGTAGAGAAAGGTCTTATTGAAGATGGTGTTACTCTATCTGAGCAGGATATTTTCAAACTTATTCTAGAACCGGGCTTTTCAACTGCACCTGCAGTTACGGATCTATCAGGCCGTGGTGTGGGAATGGATGTAGTTAAGAGAAATATTGAAGCTCTACGCGGAAATATAGAGATACAAAGCAAACTTGGTGAAGGAACTCAGTTCATTATCAGACTTCCTCTGACACTTGCAATAATAGATGGCTTTTTAGTCCAAGTTGGTGAGACCTCTTATGTAATCCCTCTTGACATGGTTGTAGAATGTATAGAACTAAGTGATGAAGAGAGAAAAGAGATGCACGGTAACAACTTCGTCAACTTACGTGGAACTATTCTACCTCTTCTAAATGTAGGTGAATTTTTCAATGAAAAAACAAATGAAGATGCAAGAACCAACATCATAGTTGTTCACTATGGAGGAAAACGCTACGGATTCATAGTTGAAGAGCTTTATGGAGAGTTTCAAACGGTTATTAAACCACTTGGAAAGATCTTTTCAGAACTTCGAGGAATAAGTGGAGCAACCATTCTTGGAAGCGGAAAGGTAGCTCTTATACTTGACGTACCTTTGCTAGTGGGGAATGTTTTATCCCGTGCGACACGAGGAGCAGGTGATGAGATGAGAATCGCATAATTTAAAACTTAAAAAATAAACAAAAACACAAAACATAAGGAGATAAAATGTTTAAAAATATGAAAATAGGAGCAAAGCTCGGTATCGGATTCGGGACATTATTGATTATGCTCTCAATAATAGCTATACTAGGAATGATACGTATGGCTGATATCATGGATTCAATGGACGACATTGTTGAAAATAGATTTCCAAAAACCATCTTAGCCAATGATATTATCAATATTGCAAACGACAGCCGTGCACAAATCCGTAACCTCTTACTTACTGAAAGTGAAACTGAGAGTAAGGCTATTGTCGAGCGTCTCCAAGAAAATCGTCTTAAAAACGGTAAAGTTTTCGAAAAACTCAAAAATGGAATTAAAAGTGAAAAAGGCAAGGCACTTTTAGAATCTACTATAGAAGCTAGAAAAATCTACGGTGATGCTACTAGAAAGGTAATGGCTCTTGGCCTTGCGAATAAAAATGCAGAAGGATATGCATTGTTAACCGGAGAAGTTCGTTCATTACAAAAAGTATATTTTGACAATATAAATGAACTAATAAAACGCCAATACCAAGAGATCAAAGATGGTAACGAAGAATCTGATGCTGCATATCAAGAAGCACGTACTCAAATGATCATTCTCTCAATAGCAGCTATTATATTAGGATTATTCGGAGCATTTTGGATAACACGTTCTATTACGAGTCCTCTTAACGAGCTGGTAGATGTAGCAAACAGTCTTTCTAGAGGAGATATGTCTGTAAATGTTACTGCAGATACGACAGATGAGACTGGACAGCTAAAAGGTGCTATGAAAAATATGCTCGATACTGTTAAAGAGATG